>JAAZED010000168.1 GCA_012512465.1 Oxalobacter sp.
CCTTATCAAGGATAAACTTTAATAACATATTGTTTTGCAATTAAAACGCATGTGAATTAATTTGGAGTAATCAAACCGTTTTCCCGGGGTAAAAAGCGGCAACACAGCATCCACACAGAATTTCCCGCTGCTGATAAAGTCAGGGCATAAATAACAAACAGGCTGCCTGTTGTTCATAACCGGATGTTTTAAAAACCTGTTCCCCCGGCTCCCTTTGCCATCCGCAATGACTATCCTTCCCTCACCATCAATTGACAATGATTATCATTTGAATTGATAATTCCTTTTTGTATTACCGTTTTCCGGCTCCCCTGATGCAGCAGATATCCCCCTTGTTTTTCCGTTCATTTCCCCGACGTGCAAAGGCGGCACTGGCAGCCAGTGTCCTCTGTTCTATGGCGCTTTTAGCCGGGTGCAAGCCATCTGACAAGCCGGCTGCCGCTGTTCCGGCAAATGGCACGATCTCAAAAACCGTCGTGGTGTTTGATCTCGCCTCCTTAGATACGCTTAAAGTGCTCGATGTGGAAATCACCGGCGTTCCCGCCTTTACCTACCCGCCTGCCCTGGCAGACTATTCCAGTGACCGGTACAAGAAAGTCGGCTCGCTGTTTGAGCCGGATTATGAAGCGGTCAATGCCCTGGCCCCCGATCTCATCATTGTGGGAGGCCGTTCGTCACCCAAATATGCCGATCTGGCCAAAATAGCGCCGACCATTGACCTGCCTGTCGATATCAAGCATTTCAAATCGAGCGTTTTTGCCAATATCCGGACACTTGCGCAGCGTTTCGGAAAAGTCACGCAAGCCGAAGCCAAAATCCAGGCGCTGGAAAAATCCATCGCAGAACTCAAAACGAAAACGGCTGATAAAGGAAAAGGTCTGCTGATTCTCACAACAGGTGGCCGGATCAGCGCTTATGGGTCCGGTTCCCGTTTTGGTGTCATACACGACGAATATGGCGTCTCTGTCGCTGCCCCCGACATCAGTGAAGGAAACCATGGGCAGCCGGTGTCGTTTGAATTTATCCGGCAGGTTGATCCGGACTGGCTCTTTGTCGTGGACAGGGATGCCGCCATCGGCAAGAAAGGCGTATCGGCAAAACAGCTGCTGGATAATGAGCTGATCAGAAATACCAGGGCATGGAAGAGAAACCAGGTGGTTTACCTTGATCCGGCCGGCTGGTATCTCATTGGCGGCGGCCTTGGCGCCATGCAGAAAAATGTGAATGACCTGCTGGAAACCTTCGAAGCAAAGCGCTAAAGCGCGTTGCGAGGGCAGTTGATGAAAAACGGGCTTCCAGGCAAAACGATCATCCTTTCCACAAAAAGCCGTACCGCCGTGGATAAATCATCCGAGCGGATTGCGGCCTCAAAGCGTGTCCTGCTGTTTCTGCTTGCCTGCCTTTTTGTCGCGGGTCTTGCCGTTGTCAGCCTCTTTGTCGGCGCCAGCGATGTCTCCCCTTCAGTCTTCTTTTCCTCAGGCAGCAGTCAGGCGCTGGAAGTGTTGATGATCAGCCGCATCCCGCGGACAATCGCCCTGTTGCTGGCGGGCATGTCCATGGCGGTTGCCGGCGCCATTATGCAGATGCTGGCGCGCAACCGTTTTGTCGATCCTTCCACCACCGGCACGGTTGAATCAGCCACGCTAGGCATCCTTGTCATCATGCTGTTTGCGCCGGAAATGCCCGTCATGGGAAAAATGCTGTCCGCCTCGGTCTTTGCGCTTGCCG
>JAAZED010000169.1 GCA_012512465.1 Oxalobacter sp.
ATTCCGGCCATTGCTTTTTCCCAGGTGGAAAGAGGGTGGATGGAACTGGAAAGTGCGGCAAAAATGGCGCGAGAAATTGTCCTTTCGGTTTATGAATCGCTTTCAGGGCCATTCCTTCTGAATGTGAATATCCCCAACCTGCCGTATGAAAAACTGAAGGCGCCCATGGCGACACGGCTCGGACGGCGGCACCATTCTGAAGGGGTATTGAAGACGATAGACCCGTTTGGCCGGGAGATGTTCTGGATCGGGCCAACCGGAAAAACCCGGGATGGGGGTGAAGGAACGGATTTTTACGCGACACAAAACGGGTATGTTTCTGTCACGCCACTCAAATTTGAGTGGACGGAAGAAAAGCTCATGGATGAACTTCAAAAGGTGTTGAAGTGAGCGAGAAACTGAAAAATTTCCCGTTACCCCTGTCCAGCGTGATGGGGACGTCCCAGCCTAAGCGCCTGACGGATTCGGATTACCGGTTAAGGGAAATTGCCCCCCAGACAGCAGTGCGCAATATCGCACAAAACCGGGGCGCACAAAAACCGGGGACAGAACCGGCGCTGCGGCCCAAAGCCACGCCATTGCCACAGTTGCCGGTAGCGTCAAAAAATCAGCCTGCGCCGATACGCGGGGCGATTGCCATGGCAGAAAAGATCGCGGCGCAGGGTGTGAAAGACCCGATGGTGCTTGGTGCCCTCGCCACGGTGCCGCGACACCTGTTTGTGGAATCCGGTCTTTCGCAGCAGGCGTATGTGGATACGTCGCTGCCCATCGGCCACCAGCAGACGATTTCGCGTCCCTATACGGTCGCACGCATGATTGAGGCTGTCAGGGTGGATACGGGAGGCAAAAAGCTGGCCAGTGTGCTGGAAATCGGTACCGGTTGCGGCTACCAGGCAGCAGTTTTGTCGCAGGTGGCTGACATGGTGTATTCCATCGAACGGATCAGGGCGTTGCATGAACTGGCAAAAAATAATCTGCGCCAGTTGCGTATTCCCAATCTCAGGCTGCATTATGGCGATGGGATGCTTGGCCTGCCACAGGTTGCTCCATTTGACGCCATCGTGATAGCGGCAGCAGGACTGGAGGTGCCCGAGGCGCTTTTTTTGCAGCTGGCTGTTGGCGGGTATATGATTGCGCCGATTGGAAATGAAAAACAGACATTGCAGTTAACGAAACGGACTGGTGAGAGGCAGTGGCAATCTGTTATGCTTGAGGATTGCCATTTTGTGCCTTTACGCCAGGGCATCATTTGATTTGAGACCAGCGTGATATTGATTGGAAAGCATTTATGAAGAGACTTCTCTATCCTTTATTGATTGTGGTTTGTGCCGGCCTTGTGGCTTGCGGTACTTCTGAAACCCAGGCCCCTATTGAGGACCGTTCAGTGACTTCAGTGCCGGCAAGAGCACCTGCCGGTCCGGGATATTACACGGTAATGAAGGGCGATACGCTTTACCGTATTTCAAAAGCCCATAACCAGAGTATGTCTGACCTGGTCGCCTGGAATAACCTGAACAATGCAAACGAAATCAATGAAGGCCAGGTACTGCGTGTGGCACCGCCAGGAGCTGAAGGTACGGCGCCTGTCCAGACGGCAAGCGTTAGCGAAGGTGACAGGGATGTGCAGCCGATTGCAGAGACCAAGTCAGAGCCCACGGCAGAAAAGCAGGCTTATTCGGAAAGTGCTGTGGCTGGTGCGGCTGCAGCAACGGGTGCATCACGTGAAGCAGGTGGCATTGTCTGGGGATGGCCTGCCAGTGGCAAGATCCTGCGCGGATTTTCCGAGGGGCAGAGCAAGGGGATTGATATCGAAGGCACCAAGGGACAGAAAGTGCTTGCTGCCGCCGATGGCCGGGTGATTTATTCCGGCACGATGAATGGCTACGGCAATCTGGTGATTATCAAACACAATGATGATCTGCTGTCGGCTTATGCGCATAACAATTCGAATACGGTAGCGCAGGGCAGTGCAGTAACACGCGGCCAGCAGGTTGCTGAAATGGGCAGCATGA
>JAAZED010000170.1 GCA_012512465.1 Oxalobacter sp.
CCGCCGTTCGCGAAAAGTCGTTTTGTTTCAAAGGGCAAGGCGCATCAGAAAATCTGGATGCAGGCGTAGTCAATCTACGTCAAATTCAGATTTTTCGAGGCAACACAGCCATTTGGGACATAACGGCTTTGCAGCAGGCTGTTTCGTGTTAACACACCCTAATTTGCATTTTTTTGAGGTTTATTCTATGGTGCCGTTATCGTAATGACTCACAGGTGAAGTCTTGTCTCAGCGACCTGAAAAAAGCAGCCTGACCGCGTTGACGATTGCTGCTGTCGGTATTGTTTACGGCGATATCGGCACCAGTCCCCTATATACGATGCGAGCCATCTTCGGCAATGTGGGCAATGTCGCCTTCACGGCTGAAAATATCCTGGGCATTGTCTCCCTGATCATCTGGGGGCTCATTATCATCGTATCGGTCAAATACGTGCTGATCATGCTCAAGGCAGACAATCGTGGGGAAGGCGGTACCCTGGCCCTGATGGCACTGGCCCATACCATTTTCAAAAAAAATTCCCGGCTGTATTTCCCGTTGCTGGTGCTGGGCGTGTTTGGGGCATGCCTTTTCTATGGGGACAGCGTCATTACACCTGCCATTTCCGTCCTGTCTGCGGTAGAGGGCCTTGAAGTCGCCACGCCCATCCTGAAACCCTACGTCGTGCCCATCGCACTGGTTATCCTTGTCGGCCTGTATTCCGTCCAGTCAAAAGGCACTGCCGGTATCGGCAAACTCTTTGGCCCCATCATGATTTTCTGGTTTTTGCTGCTGGGGGCCCTCGGTATCGTCAATATCGTGGCAGCGCCTGAAATCCTGATGGCGTTTAACCCCTGGTATGCCCTTTCCTTTGTCACCAACAACCCGTTTATTGCTTTCATCGCCTTGAGTGAGGTCGTCCTGGCATTTACCGGGGCCGAAACCCTGTATGCCGACATGGGTCATTTCGGGCCGCAACCCATCCGGCGCGCCTGGTTCCGCTTTGTCTTCCCTGCCCTCGTGCTCAATTACATGGGCCAGGGCGGATTGCTCCTTTCGCGCCCGGACGCACTGGCCAACCCGTTTTTCATGCAGTTGGGCTCATGGAGCATTTACCCGCTGGTGATTTTCTCCACCATGGCGGTTATCATTGCTTCCCAAGCAACCATTTCGGGGGCATTTTCCATCACCAAGCAAGCCATCGGCCTGGGACTCATGCCCCGGATGAAAATCATTCATACCTCACCCAGTGAATTCGGGCAGATTTATATTCCCTCCATCAACTGGATGCAGATGTGCGCCGTCATTTTAGCCGTGATCGGCTTTGGCTCTTCGGAAAACCTGACGGCAGCATACGGCCTGGCGGTTACCGGCGCGATGCTGATCACGACCATTTTCCTCTTCTTTGTCATGCGCTATGTCTGGAAACTCAATCTTGCTGTCAGCATCATTGTCCCGGTCTTTTTCGGCATCACGGACGCGCTCCTGTTCACATCGAACTCACTCAAGATCAGCCATGGCGGCTGGTTTCCGCTGGCAATCGGCTTTGCGCTTTTCACTGTCATGATGACCTGGCGCCGCGGACGCCATCTGGTCGGTGAAAATCAGAGAATGCACGC
>JAAZED010000171.1 GCA_012512465.1 Oxalobacter sp.
ATCACGGATATAACGGATGAAAAATCAAAGTGATGCGCGGCACGATACATCAGTTCGGGCTGCATGGCATCATGCTGGGGCGGATCTTTGAGGTAGACGGCGTAAGTGAGGCCAGCGCCACAATGCAGTGCTGCCCGAGCTGCCAGTACCGGCGCACCGGACATGCCTGCGGCACCGCCCAGTATGGCGAGTCTGCCATACGTGCCCTTGTGGGTATCATGCCGACGCTTTCGCAGCATCACGGAAAACAGGGCAGGCTGGTTCAGCCAGCGGGAAGGCGAGGGGAAATGACTGTCGTCAACGCCCAGCCGGACATGATGGACTTCACCTGCATAGTCTTTTCCCTGGTGGGTGTACAGCCCCGGCTTGTTGCCAAGGAAGGTAATGGTGTGCGTTGCCCTCACAGCAATCCCGTTTTTGCCATAAATGCTGCCGGTATCTGCATTCAGGCCGCTGGGCACATCAAGTGCGATGACAGGACAGTCTGCTGCATTGATCATTTCGGCAAGCTGAAAGCGGCTGCCATCCAGTGGTTCTTTCAGGCCAATACCAAACATGCCGTCAACAATCAGATCCCATTGCCGGGTGGGAAGTGATTTGATCGTGTCCTGAAGGGATAGTGCATCCTCCCACTTGATGGCAGTGCTGATCGCGCGTTTTCTGGCAAGACGGGATTCCTCGGCCTGGGGTTTGCGGCTGGAAAGCTGTAAAACCGATACGTTTACCCGGTTTTCAGCAAGGACTATCGCCATTTCCAGCGCATCACCGCCATTATTTCCAGGGCCCGCCAGCACCAGCACATTGGCCTTTTCATGATGGGGAGGCAAAATGCGCAAGGCCAGTTCGGCGGCTTCCCTGCCGGCACGCTGCATCAGCGTGCCAAGCGGCAGTTCGGCGAGCGCCAGCGCTTCAATACCTCTTAATTCTTCAACTGTATACAGATTGCTCATGCGTCTTTAAAAGCCTGTAATCCTCAAGTTATATGAAAACATGATATGCCGGTTATGGATAGCGTTTTTTATTTTTTCTGTATTTTTTTCGGATTTTGTCTGATAAGGCTTTGGCGCAAAAACGGATTTCCAGTACAATACGGCAGTTCCGAAACTGATTTTCGGAACTATTTTTTATTTGTTATTAAATCGCGACCCCGGCCGACAAGGGTGCTCAATAGAGTTTCCGGCCGTGTTCAAGACCTAACCCTGGAGATTATTATGTCCGTTACTATGCGTGAGATGCTGGAGGCTGGTGTTCACTTCGGCCACCAGACACGATTCTGGAATCCAAAGATGGCACCGTATATCTTTGGCCATCGCAACAAAATCCATATTGTCAACCTCGAAAAAACCATGGCGATGTACCAGGAGGCGATGAATTATATTCGTCAGCTTGCTGCCAATCGCGGCACGGTTCTGATGGTCGGCACCAAAAGACAGGCCCGCGACATTATCGCCGCAGAAGCACAGCGTGCCGGTATGCCTTATGTCGACCAGCGCTGGCTGGGCGGCATGCTGACCAACTACAAGACAATCCGCAGCTCGGTCAAGCGCCTGAAAGACATGGAAACGTCCATTGAAGACGGTTCTATTGAGAAAATGAGCAAAAAAGAAGGCCTCATGTACATGCGTGAAGTGGCCAAGCTTGAAAAAGCCATTGGCGGCATCAAGGATATGAACGGCCTGCCGGATGCACTTTTTGTTGTTGACGTGGGTTACCACAAGGGTACGGTTACCGAGGCCATCAAACTGGGGATTCCGGTTATTGGCGTGGTGGATACCAATCACTCGCCGGATGGCTTGGCCTATGTCATTCCGGGAAATGACGACTCTTCCAAGGCGATCCAGCTGTATGCACGCGGTGTGGCAGATGCGATCCTGGAAGGAAAAGCCAGTTCGCTGCAGGATGTGCTTGAAACCGCCAAGGGCGAAAGCAGTGATGTGGCTGCTGACGAAGGCGACAGCGAATAAATGTGAAAGCACAGCTGCCTGAAAGGGCAGCTGTTTTTGAGAGTCAAAATAACGGGGATGTTTTAACATCCTGTATCGGGAGGTGGATATGGCGGAGATTACCGCTGCAATGGTTGGCCAGCTGCGTGCAAAAACAGATGCACCGATGATGGAATGCAAAAAAGCGCTGGTTGAGGCTGACGGCAATATTGAAAAAGCGGAAGAAATCCTGCGTGTCAGGCTGGGTACAAAAGCATCCAAGGCATCCGAGCGCGTGACGGCAGAAGGTGTGATTACCGCTTATGTCAACGGCAACAAGGGCGCACTGGTTGAAGTCAACTGCGAAACCGACTTTGTCACAACCAATGAGGATTTTGTCAAGCTGGCAGATACCTGCGCGAAGCTGGTGGCGGAAAACAACCCGGCGGATGTCGAGGCGTTGTCTGCACTTTCTGATGGTGGCAAAACCGTTGAGGAAATCCGCACCGAACTGGTCGGCCGTATTGGTGAAAACATGTCGGTTCGCCGGTTTGTGCGTTATGAAACCACAGCTAAGCTGGCTTATTATCTGCACAACAAACGCATTGGCGTCATGGTTGAGTTTGATGGTGCGGATGATCAGGTCGGTCGCGATGTCGCCATGCATATTGCTGCAATGAAGCCGGTAGCGCTTTCTTCAGACGGTGTTCCTGCCGAACTGATTGAGAGGGAGCGTTCTGTTGCACTGCAAAAGGCCAATGAAGATGCGGCCAAGGCGGAAGCAGAAGGCAAAAAACCGCAGAGCGCAGATATTTTAGCCAAGCGGATTGAGGGTTCTGTCCAGAAATACTTAAGAGAGGTATCGCTTCTGAACCAGCCTTTTGTCAAAAATGACAAGCAATCGGTTGAACAGATGTTAAAAGAAACCAATACAACGGTAAAATCGTTTACGATGTTTGTTGTTGGCGAAGGCCTGGAAAAACGAGAGGACAATTTCGCTGCTGAAGTGGCTGCCCAGGTGGCGGCAGCACAGCAAGCCTGATTGGACTGAAAACTGAAACGGGCCGTAAGGCCCGTTTTTGCAGCGCCAGTCATTGTTGTGAGATTGAGGTTTCATTGTTTTTATTCTGCACTTGAAAAGGGATCGGGATCATGGCCACACCTGTATACAAGCGAGTTCTTCTGAAACTCTCGGGCGAAGCACTGATGGGAACAGACCAGTATGGCATCAACCGTGCCGCGATTGAACGCATGGTGGCCGATGTGGTTGAGGCCAAGGCGCTGGGTGTGGAAATGGCTATTGTGATTGGCGGCGGCAATATTTTCCGGGGCATTGCGCCGGGTGCAAAAGGCATGGACCGCGCAACGGCGGATTATATGGGGATGCTGGCAACGGTCATGAATTCACTGGCACTGGCTGATGCCATCAAGCAGGCCGGGCTGACCCCCAGGGTGATGTCAGCGATTGGCATTGACCAGGTTGTCGAGTCTTATGTGCGGCCAAAAGCGTTGCAGTACCTGGAGGAGGGCAAGGTCGTGGTTTTTGCGGCAGGTACAGGCAACCCCTTTTTCACAACAGATACCGCTGCTGCCTTGCGCGGCGCGGAAATGGGTGCGGAGATTGTGCTCAAAGCCACCAAGGTGGATGGGGTTTATACCGCTGATCCCATGCGGGATGCCAATGCCCAGCGCTATCCCACCATCACCTTTGATGAGGCGATTGAAAAGCATCTGGAAGTCATGGATGCGGCGGCTTTTGCCTTGTGCCGTGATCAGAAGTTGCCAATCAAGATTTTCTCCATTTTGAAGCAGGGTGCCTTGAAGCGTATCCTGGAAGGGGAGGATGAGGGAACACTGGTTCATATGTGACACGGGGTCAGGTCATCAAACGCAACATACCATATAAGTAATTCGTTTTTGTAAGAGGAATGTATGACTATTGCTGATGTGAAAAATAGCACAGACCAGAAAATGGGCAAAACCATTGAAAAGCTGAAGTCGGATCTTGCCAAGGTCCGGACCGGGCGTGCGCATACAGGTATTCTTGATCATATCCAGGTTGATTATTACGGTACGATGACGCCCATCAATCAACTGGCGAATATCACATTGCTTGACGCCAGGACAATTTCTGTACAGCCCTGGGAAAAGAAGCTGAGCAGTGCCATTGAAAAAGCCATTCGCGATTCGGACCTGGGTTTGAACCCTTCTTCGCAGGGAGAGCTTATCCGTGTGCCGACACCTGTGCTCACGGAAGAGCGCAGAAAGGAAATGGTCAAGCTTGTCAAAGGTGAGGGTGAGGATGCCAAGGTGGCCGTTCGGAGTGTCAGGCGTGAGGCCAATGAGACATTCAAAAAAATGGTCAAGGACAAAGCCTGTTCGGAAGATGATGAGCGCCGTGCTCAGGATGATGTGCAGAAGCTGACAGACCGGTATGTACAGGAAATCGACAAGCTGATCGTCGAGAAAGAAAAGGAAGTCATGACGGTCTGATTGATGGCCGCAAGGATGAGATGTCTGAAAAATCTGTATTTCCCATTCCGGATCTATCGTCTGTTCCCCGGCATATTGCCATTATTATGGATGGCAATGGTCGCTGGGCGAAAAAACGGTTTCTTCCCCGTGTGGCAGGGCATGTCAAAGGGGTGGAATCTGTCAGGAAGATGGTGGAGGCCTGTGTCAAGCGCCAGATCGCGTTTCTGACCGTATTTGCATTTAGCTCTGAAAACTGGCGAAGGCCTGTAGAAGAGGTTTCTTTTCTGATGGAGCTTTTTGTTACCTCGCTGGAAAGAGAAGCCCTTAATCTTCATGCCAATAATATTCGCCTGAAGGTGGTGGGTGATTTGAGTGGTTTGAATGAAAAACTTCAGGCTACGATTCTTCGGGCTGAACAGAAAACGGAAAACAACACCAGCCTGACCCTGACCGTCTGTGCCAATTATGGCGGGCAGTGGGACATCATGCAGGCCATGAAAAAACTGATGGATGCGCATTCTGGTCAGAGTACCTTTACCCCGGAACAGTTAAGACCATATTTGTCCATGGCTTATGCGCCTGATCCGGATCTCTTTATCCGTACGGGTGGCGAGCAAAGGATATCCAATTTTTATTATGGCAGCTGGCATATACCGAGTTGTATTTTACAGAAGCATTCTGGCCTGATTTTGGTGAGGATGCGCTGGATGCCGCTATTCGTTCTTTCCAGACACGGGAAAGGCGGTTTGGCCGTACCAGCGAACAATTGACAGCATAACTCATGTTAAAAACGCGACTATTGACGGCTTTATGTCTGGCAATCGTATTGCTGGTTGTGCTGCTGTCCGGGTCCTACACAGCATTTGCCGTTCTGATGATTGTCTTTTTTGCCGGCGCGTCATGGGAAATGTTTTGTCTCTTTGACAACCGGTATCCGATTCCCTATGCAATAGCCAGCACGCTTTTTTTTGCGGTTTTTATCTGCCTTGCCAGCGAGACCATTTATATCGGACTGGCTTTTTTCTCTGTTGTGGCCTGGTTTTTTTGCCTGGCGCCTTCCATGGCTTTTCCGCTTCCGATAAAGCACAGTTTGGGTGACCGGTTTTTTGAGTTGCTTTATTCAATCAGCATATTCAGCAGTTTTCTGGCGTTTCTCTACCTGTACAAACGCTCTCTCGTCCTGCTTTTGTCGGCGCTTATCCTGGTCAATATTGCAGATATTGGTGCCTACTTTGCCGGGCGGACATTTGGCCGGCACAAACTGGCACCTTCCATTTCGCCAGGCAAGACCTGGGAAGGCGTAGCCGGCGGGTTTCTCGCTGTTATACTGGCAGCTGTTGCCGTGGTTTTTATTCCAGGCATGGAAAATTGCATCACGGTCAGGGTATACCGGGCTTATGGCTGGGTTGCCATGGTTTTTGTCGTGGCGATCCTTGTCGGGATGAGTGTGCTGGGGGATTTGCTGGAATCCAGGCTGAAGCGCCGCCGCGAATTCAAGGACAGCAGCAATCTGCTACCCGGGCATGGCGGTGTTCTGGACCGGACTGACTCACTGATTCCGGTTCTGCCCCTGACAGTGCTGATACATATGTGGACATAATGGTTATGCGAACGGGCCGGCAACGGATTACGATACTGGGTTCAACCGGCTCGATCGGTGTGTCGACGCTGGATGTTATCTCACGACATCCTGAACGCTACGCTGTTTATGCGCTTACGGCGAACAGCCGGATTGATGGCATTTTGCTGCAATGTGAGCG
>JAAZED010000172.1 GCA_012512465.1 Oxalobacter sp.
CCTGTTACATGATGAAATGTAACAAAAAAACCGCACTATTTATTCTTTTTATAACGGTTTTTTTACGGCAGGCTTGAGGAAGTCCTTCTTGTTTTTTGTGAAAGTGATTCTGGCTGAATGGTATTATAAGCGTTTTGCTGTTCATCACTCTATTTTCTGAATCGTGCGGCTGACTTCGATCAAATTATCCGGGTTCAAATCATTTGTTGATCCGACGACCATCCAGATACAAGGGCAACTTGTAGGGGTTGTTGGTCCCAATGGATGTGGAAAATCCAACATCATTGATGCGGTAAGATGGGTTCTGGGTGAGTCACGTGCCTCGGAATTGCGGGGTGAATCCATGCGCGATGTTATTTTCAACGGTACCACAGAGAGAAAGTCATCCGGCAGGGCGTCTGTCGAACTGGCTTTTGATAATGATGATGATCGTGTTTTCGGACAGTGGGGCCGATACGATGAACTGGCTGTCAGGCGTGTTTTGACGCGCGAGGGCGGGTCTTCCTATCATATCAACAACATGAATGTCCGGCGCCGGGATATCCAGGATATTTTCATGGGGACGGGGCTTGGACCGCGCGCCTATGCCATTATCGGCCAGGGAATGATTGCGCGTATTATTGAAGCGCGCCCTGAAGAGCTGCGTGTTTTTCTGGAAGAAGCGGCAGGTGTATCCAAATACCGGGAGCGTCGCCGGGAGACAGAAAATCGCCTCCAGGATACGCGGGAAAACCTGACCCGTGTATCGGATATCCTGCGTGAAATCAATCAGAGCCTGGAAAAACTCGAAGAGCAGGCAGTGGTTGCTGAAAAATACTATGCCCTGCAAAAAGAGCAGGATGAAAAACAGAAGCTCTTCTGGCTGCATGAAAAAAAGAATGCCGAAGAAGAACATGCGCGCCTGACCATTGAGGCAGAAAAAGCCAAAACCGCGCTTGAAGCCATGAATGCGGATGTCATCAGACATGATGGTCTTCTGGAAGCGCTGCGCCAGCAGCATGCAGGCGCCAGTGATGAACTCCATGCAGCGCAAGGGTCGTTGTACCAGACCAATGCCAGTATCGGCAGTCTGGAAGCGGAAATCCGCTATGTGATCGAATCACGCAACCGCCTGCAGGCGCAGATTGGTTCTTATACCCAGCAGAAAGAGCAATGGCAGAGCCAGGAACAGACGTATCTTGCCGAGTTGGAGACGGCTAATGCCCGACTTGTTGATCTGGCTGTCTCATGTGAAGCGGCCCGCCGGATTGTGGTGCAACTCGCAGGGGATTTGCCCGGCGTGGAGGAGACATGGCGCCAGGCGCAGGCAACATGCAGTCAATTGCATGACCAGGCTTTGCAGGTTCGCCAGCAGATTGCACTTTCATCGGCCAGCCATAAAAATATTACCGGTATCCTTACCGATCTTTCCGTGCGACGCGAGAGACTTGTCCAGGAAAAAAGCGGTATGGATGCGCCGGATGAGGCCGTTTTTCAGGCGTTGCAGGAAGAGCTGGCCGAAAAGGAAATCCACCTTCAACAACAGCATGAGCGGCTTGCCCTGTTGCAGGACAGCCATCCTGATCTGGAAGAAAAACGACGGGTTTCACAGGAACAGGTTGAGCGGCGTTCAGCAGAGCTGGCGCAGACGGATGCCCGTCTTTCTGCCCTGATCCAGATACAGGAGCGCTCGCAGGCGCAGGGTGAAACGGAATCCTGGCTGAAAAAATATGAGCTGGCTGATTTGCCGCCTGTCTGGCGAAGGCTACAGGTTGAGCAGGGTTGGGAAATGGCGCTTGAATCGATTTTGAGCGACAGGATTTTTGCGCGTGAGATGTCGCGCCTGGAGTGGGTCGATTCATTTATGAGTGATCCCCCGGCATCAAAACTCAGCTTCTTTACCACAGCGCAAGCCGGCGATACCCTGTCTTCAACAGTCGGTACTGAAAAAGATAAAGCCGGGCTCACGCCCTTCTTTTCCCTGCTCAGATTGCAGGATCAGCGGCTCGCGCCGGTCCTGTCAGGCTGGATGCGTCATGTTTTTGTTGCTCATGACATGAAAGACGCTCTGGCACGGCGCCAGATATTGCCGGAAGGCGCGTGTTTTGTTCTACCGCAGGGACATCTGGTTGATCGCCAGAGTGTCCGTTTTTATGCGCCGGAATCGGAAAAGGAAGGGATGTTTGCCCGCCAGCAGGAGATTGAAAATCTTTCTGCACGACTTCAGGATGGCCAGAAACTGCTGCAGGATGAGCGGATACGGCTCATGCAGTGTGAGTCAGATGTGACACAGTGTAATCGCGAGATGCAAGGCATCCACCAGCGCGCAACGGAGCTGACGAGGGAATTGCATGCCATTCAGCTTCAGGTTGTTCGCCTATCGGAACTGCGCGATCGCTACCTGCAGCGTCATACGCAGATTGAATCTGTTCTTGCCGGGATAACCGGCCAGGAAAATGAGCAGCGTGAAATGCTTGCTGTGGAAGAAGTGCGGATGGAAGAACTGGATGCGTCTTTAGCCGACATGCAGTCCCGGGAAGAGGCAGCCCGTGACATTTTGCTGGAAAAAGAGAGTGATCTGGCGGCTTTCCGCGTGCGTATCCGGGAAAGCGAAAGAGCTGCCCAGGAAGCGGAGTTTTCCGAAAAATCCCTGAAAAACCGGATCGGTGAGCTCACAAAGCATATTGAAACCGCCCGGGAACAGGCAACACAGATGTCAGCCAATGTACAGCAGGGGCAACTGACATTGCAGGACTTGAATGACAAGGTTGCGCAGGATAATCTTCAGGTTTTGCTTGATCAGCGTCTGGACCAGGAAAAGGGGCTGGCTAAATTACGACAAAATCTGGAAACGGTTGCCCAGCAGTTGCGTGAGGCGCAGGAGCAGCGCATGGGGGCAGAGAAAAATCTTCAGCCTCAGCGGGATCTCATTGTCAGTATGCAGCTAAAGGAACAGGCCGCCCGGATAAATGTCGAACAGTTTTCCCAGAAACTGGAAGAATCCGGTGCCGATATTGCCGCGCTGGGAGAAATGCTCCACCCAGGCCTCAGGTCATCTTCTCTTCAGGGTGAGGTAACACGCCTTTCCAATGCCATTGTCGCTTTGGGAGCGGTTAACCTTGCAGCGGCTGGTGAGCTTTCCGAGACGCAGCAGCGGCGTAATTTCCTTGAAGAGCAGCATGCCGATCTGAATGCGGCCATCGAGACGCTGGAAGATGCCATCAGACGGATTGACGGGGAGACGCGTGCCCTGCTGCAGGGTACATTTGACCAGGTAAACGGCCATCTTTCTGAAGTTTTCCCCATGCTCTTTGGCGGCGGACAGGCCAGCCTTATCATGACAGGGGATGAGATTCTGGATGCCGGTGTGCAGATCATGGTGCAGCCGCCAGGCAAGAAAAATGTCACGATTCATCTGCTGTCCGGTGGAGAAAAAGCCCTGGCGGCGATTGCGCTTGTATTTTCGCTTTTCCAGCTGAACCCGGCACCTTTCTGTTTGCTGGATGAAGTTGATGCGCCGCTGGATGACGCCAATACGGAGCGTTTCTGCAATATGGTGAAGCGCATGTCCGCCAAAACACAGTTTGTGTTTATCTCCCATAATAAAATTGCCATGGAAATGGCACAACAGCTGATTGGCGTTACCATGCAGGAAAAGGGTGTTTCACGAATTGTGTCAGTCGATATTGAAAAAGCAACAGAATTTTCTAACGAGGTTCAAACAGCATGACAGAATTGCAGATCAGTCTGATCGTAATCGGTGCAGTGATTATTATTGGCGTCATTGCCTATAATAAATGGCAGGAATTCCGGGCACACAAAAAAGTGGAACGTGCTTTTGCTGATGCGCCTGAAGATGTTCTAATGCAATCTGCGTCCGTTGAAGACAGTGATTTTCGCAGGGAGCCGGTTTTTTTTCAGAATACGGTGGCAGGTGTCAGGCTGGAAGATCCTGCCATGAATACGTCCATTTCCATTACCGGCCTGGATCATCCCTTAGATGAAGAAGCTGAGGCTGATGACCCGCTGGAAGCGGTTGCAGAGATTGATGATGAAAAAGCGGTTGAATACCTGGTAACCGATAAGGAAGTCGGAGCAGTTGATGAGAGGTATCAGGAGCCCACCATTGATATGGACGAGGCAGAGCCGACACCGGATCCTGCGCCTGCTGATACTCCCGGGGAAGAAAAAGTTACGCCCGTTGTGCCTGAACCGGTTACATCCACCACACCTTCCGTCCCGAAAAGCCTGCCGGTTGATGATTTGATTGATTATCCTGTGGAATTGAACCTGGAGGAGCCGGTCAGGGGAGAAAAATTCCTGCCGCTGATGCAGTCCCTTCGCTATACCGGTAACAAACCGGTTCATTTTATTGGGCTGGTCAGGAAACCGGATACTGGAGAAGAATCGTGGCAACCCGTTATGCATGGCGGCATTTATCATCAGTTAAAGGCAGGGGTACAGTTGGCAAACCGGACTGGCGCCTTGAATGAAATTGAATATTCCGAACTGATTACCCGTCTCAGGCAGCTGTCCGACGGTATCGGTGCCGAGCCGGAAGTGCCGGATATGACGGATGTGCTGAAAGTTGCACGCGATTTATACCGCTTTGTTGCAGAGCATGATGCCAGGCTGGGTATCAATGTGCGTACCGGGGGGGCACCATGGTCAGTTCAGACCCTGATAACCGTGCTGGAGCGCCAGAAATTTGATTTGCGTCCGGACGGTTTTTTTGTCAAACACGATACTGATGGAAGTGTTCTGTTTTTGCTTACTGTTGACACAGCACCTGGATCAGATACGGCAGCACGCATGACGCTGCTTTTGGATGTGCCTTGTGTTGCGCAGGAGAAAAACGGATTTGGTGTCATGGTTCAGTGCGCCAAATCCCTCTGCCAGCGGCTCAATGGCATCCTGGTCGACGACGATGACAGAATGCTGTCTGACCCCATGCTTGATGATATTGCCGGCCAGGTGAATGTTTTTTATGAGGAAATGAAAGCAGTATTGATTCCTGCCGGCTCGGTTCGTGCCATGAGACTCTTTAACTGATTTATGCAGGAAGATCTTTTCAACGAGAGTGCCGGTAATCATCGTCTGCGAGAAAGGGTTGACTGGCTGCGCCAGGAAATCAACCGGCATAATCATGCCTATTACACACTGGATAATCCAACCATTCCAGATGCCGAATATGATCGGCTTTTTCGCGAATTGCAGGAGATAGAAGCCGCCCATCCTGACCTGGTCACACCGGATTCGCCTACCCATCGCGTCGGCAGTGTTTCCTCCACACAATTTGAGCCGGTAACGCATCAGGTGCCCATGCTTTCCCTGCAGAATGGCCTGGCGAAAGAGGAAGTCGAAGCATTTGACAATCGGGTTCGGGAACTCCTGGGTGTCGAGCAGGTTGAATATGAGGCGGAGCTGAAATTTGATGGCCTTGCCATCAGTCTGCGATATGAAAATGGCATTCTGGTTCAGGCGGCAACGCGTGGGGACGGGTTTACCGGCGAAGATGTAACAGCCAACATCCGGACAATCCGAAGTATTCCCCTGACACTGACGCTTCCTGATAACCCTGATGTGCTTGATGTGCGCGGTGAAGTGCTGATGTTCAAGCCGGATTTTCACCGGTTAAACGAAATGCAGCGTGCGGCGGGGCAGAGAGAATTTATCAATCCCCGTAATGCAGCGGCAGGCAGCTTGAGGCAGAAAGACGCTACCGTGACAGCCGGCAGGAAACTCAATTTTTTTGCCTATGGCATTGGTGCGCTTGAGGGGGAAAAAATGCCCGAAACCCAGTCTGCCATGCTGGATTGGCTGGTAAAGGCCGGGCTTCCTGTCTGTCCGGAACGTAAGGTGGTGCAGGGAATTAATGGACTGATGTCTTTTTTTCAGGCCATTGAAGCGCAGCGGGACAGCCTGCCTTACGAGATTGACGGGCTTGTCTACAAGGTCAACAGCCTGGCTGAGCAGAACAGGCTGGGTTTTGTCTCACGGGCACCGCGCTTTGCCATTGCCCATAAATTTGCTGCCCAGGAAGCGTTAACGCGTGTACTGGATATTGATGTTCAGGTGGGGAGAACAGGCGCGCTGACTCCTGTTGCGCGCCTGGAGCCGGTTTTTGTTGGGGGTGCCAATGTCACCAATGCGACCCTGCATAACGAAGATGAGGTTCACCGAAAAGATATTCGTGTTGGCGATACGGTGATTGTACGTCGTGCGGGAGATGTGATTCCCGAAGTGGTGGCGAATGTGCCGGAAAAAAGACCGGAAGGAACACAGGTATTTCATTTGCCTCACACCTGTCCGGTTTGCGGTTCACCGGTCGTGCGGCCTGAAGGTGAAATCATTGCACGTTGCTCCGGTGGATGGATTCGCTGTCCTGCACAGAAGAAAAACGGCTTGCAGCATTTTGCCTCGCGCAAGGCGATGAATATTGATGGCCTGGGTGAGCAGCTTGTGGAACAGCTGGTAGATAAAGGCATGGTGAATACCGCCGCGGATTTATATGCATTGAGTCTTGCCGATATTGCCGGTCTTGAGCGCATGGCGGAAAAATCGGCACAGAATCTGATACAGGCGCTCAACACATCCAAAAAGACGACGCTTGCCCGTTTTTTATACGCACTTGGTATCCGGCATGTAGGGGAATCAACCGCGCGGTCATTGGCACAGTATTTCGGGTCAATGCAGGCCCTTGCGGATGCAACAGAAGAGGCGTTGCTTGAGGTAGAGGATATCGGCCCGATCGTTGCCGCCTCCCTCCGGGAATTTTTTGCTGACTCACTCAATCGTGATCTCATCAGCGCGCTTGAAGCCCATGGTGTCAGCTGGCCGGAGCAGGGAGGGGCCGCAGAGGAAATGTTGCCGCTTTCCGGTAAAACATTCGTGCTGACAGGCACCCTGGAAAGCATGTCGCGCGAAGTGGCGGGGGAGAAAATACAGGCACTGGGCGGCAAGGTTACCGGTTCAGTTTCAGCGAAGACGGCATACCTTATTTCAGGTCAAAATCCGGGCAGTAAACTGCAGCGTGCCGAGCAGTTAGGTATTACCATATTGGACGAGAAAAATTTTTGCGAATTAATACATCATGAAAAAAGTGACTAAGGCCGTTTTTCCGGTTGCCGGTCTGGGCAGCCGTTTTCTTCCTGCAACCAAGGCGCAGCCAAAGGAAATGCTCCCGGTTGTTGACAAGCCGCTGATTCAGTATGCCGTTGAAGAGGCCGTCTCTGCAGGTATCACCGAGATGATTTTTATTACCGGCCGTAACAAGCGGGCGATTGAGGATCATTTTGATAAAGCCTATGAGCTGGAATCCGAACTTGAAGCGGCAAACAAGGACGACCTGTTAAAGCTGGTTCGGGAAGTGGTGCCTTCCCATATTAATTGCATTTATATCCGCCAGCAGCAGCCGCTTGGTCTTGGTCATGCCGTGTTGTGTGCAAGGCCGGTTGTGGGAAATGATCCTTTTGCGGTTATTCTGGCGGATGATTTTATGGATGTGCGTCAGGGCCAGCCGACAGTCATGCAACAGATGGCTGAAGTGTATGAACGTGAAGAAAAAAGTATTCTGGCCGTTCTGCATGTTCCACGGGAAAGCACGAAGCAATACGGTATCGTTGCCTCATCACCGTACATGCAGAATCTGGAATTTGTGAATACCATTGTGGAAAAGCCAAAGCCGGAAGACGCCCCTTCCAATATGGCCGTTGTCGGACGTTATATCCTCAATGCTTCCATTTTTGATCATCTGGATGGGCTTGGAAAAGGCTCGGGTGGTGAGATCCAGTTGACGGATGGTATTGCCGAGTTGATGAAGCATGAGAAGGTATTGGCCTATCGCTATCATGGGCGCCGTTATGACTGTGGTTCAAAGTTGGGGTATCTTAAAGCGACAGTTGCCATGGGGTTAAAGCATCCTGAAGTCATGAAAGAGTTCATTGACTTCATTGCAGAACTGAATGTGGCGCAACGATAAGGAGAGGGTATGAGTGTCAGATCGATTCTGAAAATGGGCGATCCGCGTCTTTTACGCCCGGCACAACCGGTGACGGAATTCGGGACGCCGGAACTGCAGGCGCTTTTGGACGATATGTTTGAAACGATGGCTGCGGCTGATGGCGCGGGCCTGGCGGCACCACAGATCGGGGTGCCGCTTCAGGTGGTTATTTTTGGTTTTGAAAATCAGC
>JAAZED010000173.1 GCA_012512465.1 Oxalobacter sp.
CGGGCAAATGGGAGCAGCCATGGCTGCACGTCTTGTCCAGGCAGGCTTTAGCGTTTGCGTCTATAACCGCACCATCGAAAAGTGTGAGCCTTTACAGGCAATGGGTGCCAGTGTCGCAAAAACACCTGCTGAGGCAGTGACCGATGCCAGCATTATTTTACCATGCTGGCCGATTTTACGGCGCTTTAGGAAATCATGAGCAGAGAGACTTTCAAAAGTATGTCTGCTGGCGCCATTCACGTTTCCATGAGCACGATCAGTATCAGTATGGCGTCCCCCATGATGGAAAGCCATGCCAAACACAAAAGAGGTTACCTGGCATGCCCTGTATTTGGCCGTCCGGATACCGCAACAGCCGGGAAACTGAGACTATGCCTGTCAGGTGATCCGGTACTCAAGGAAAAGATCATGCCTTATCTGTCTCCAATGGGCGAAGTCTGGGATTTTGGTGAATCGCCTGTTGGTGCCAATGTCATCAAGCTGGCGGGTAACTTTATGATCTGTTCAATGGTTGAATTACTGAGTGAAGCGTTTTCACTGGTTGAAAGCCATGAGATGAGCCCGATGGAGTTCTCCCGTTTTATCTCCACCGCGCTGTTTTCAGCACCCATTGTCCAGACTTACAGCTGCCTGATTCTTGAAGCCGATTTTGACAACGCCGGATTTACTGCCCGGCTCGCAGCAAAAGACATGGGACTGGTTTGTGATGCAGCAAAAGCAGGCAATACGCCAATGGCATTTGCCGCTATCGTGGAAAACCGTTTTTTAAGCGCGATTGCCAAAGGCCGGGGAGAAAAAGACATGTCAGTGATTTCCCATGCGCAGCGTGAAGATGCCGGACTGGTAAAAGACTGAGCATTTTCCAGCCGCTTTCTGAATCAACCGGTTTTGCCAGGGAAAGCCTTGTCCGTACCTGGTCACGCCTATACAATAGCAATCCCATTGAAATTTACGGTTAACCGAGACCAAACGAAAGACAATCCATGAATATCTGGCACGATATCGCAGCAGACAGGGTCACTCCCGAGTCCTTCTACGCCGTGATTGAAATATCGCGTGGCGGCAAGGTCAAGTATGAGTTGGACAAAGAAACGGGCCTTTTGCTCATGGACCGGATTTTGTACACTTCTACACAGTACCCGGCAAACTACGGTTTTATTCCCCGCACCTATGCAGCTGACAATGATCCGCTTGATGTACTGGTGCTATGTTCAGAAGTCCTGGCTCCCCTGTCACTGGTCAAGTGTTTTCCCATCGGGGTCATCAGCATGGTCGACGGTGATGAAAAGGATGAAAAAATCATCGCCCTTCCCTATGGAGACCCTGTCTATAACGAATACGCCAATATCGATGAGTTGCCGCATCACATTGCCAGTGAAATTTCGCATTTTTTCTCGGTGTACAAGGCACTGGAAGGCAAAAGCACGGTGATTGACGATATACAGGGACCGGAAACCGCCAGGCAAATCATTAAAGACTATATTGAGGAATACGAAAGAAGACGCCCGGAACTCGTAAAGTAGCGCAGGGTCTTTTACCCTTGAAGTAATCTTTACCGGTAACGGACAGATTGCGGGCTGTTGAGAAAATAATAACGTGAGTGCAGCTTGTGCTTGCTGCGCGGATTGATGGTTCCATCCTCGTTGATGTATTCCATAATCGTTTTCGTGGCAACTTCCATCTCATCAAAAGCCGCCACCATTTTTGGCACATGCACTTTCAGGTCTGTTTCCAGTTCCTTTTGTGTCCTGATGGACTCCGCATCCTTGTATTCCATCTGCCTTTTCCGCGCATCCCGAAGCCAGCGCAGCAGATTGTTGTTCCACTTCATGGTTTCAATGAATTTGATCTGCACGGTATAGGCAAAGAGGATGTGCATTCCCAGCTTGGCATCCTTGACCTTGCCGATATTGGATGCGCATATCGGATAGATGTAGTACCGCTCATGCTCGACAGGAACAATGTGCTCAAGATAGCCATCCCCGGATATCTGCTCAAGCATTTCACCCGCCCCCTCCTTGTAGCTCATGTAAAAGAAGGCCAGCTCATGCCGGGCGGAACACAAAAGACTTCGCATCTCGGCGGATTCATGTTCCTGTTCTCGCGCCATCTGACGCTTTTCACGGCTTTCATCCAGGCGCCTGTGGCTACGATACTGCCAGCCCATGATGGCAATAGCAACGAGGATAGCCACTACTGTGCCGACAGCCTGTACCCATGCCGGCAGGGAAAAAGGCGCAGAAACGGGTGTTTTCTGGGCATACGCCACCATCGGCATACCTGGCACGGTACACAGCAATAACGCAATCAACCTGAAAATACCTGTTTTTCCCGTCACTCCTGATTCCCTAATCATCCTGCCTTGCCTAGGCTCTGCCCGAATAAAGCGATATGTTACGCCATAAACACGCCATGGGATTCAACACCAGCATA
>JAAZED010000174.1 GCA_012512465.1 Oxalobacter sp.
GTATAGGTAAAGACAATGGCATTTTTTTTTCTCGCATCATGACTGCGGCGAAAAATGGTATAGGACACGAGCGCATTGCCAGGAATACCCAACCGGTCAAGGATCTCGGCTCGCAACGCCTCTTCATGATGATCAATCGGAAGACGGATTTCAGTCAGTCGCAGCATACAGGAGAAAGAAACAGGTATTGTTCATGAAGGGAAAATCAGCGTGACGGGATGTTTGGCCATCTGTCAGTATGATTGCATATTTTTATCTGTTTTGTCTGCATCCGATCATCATCGCGATTCATGAATGATACACAATTTGTGACAATTAATTCAGGTTCATGGCGGGCACAACCTGTCATTTTACGATAGGCTGTATTTCATGTTGATGCAATCACTTCGAATGACATGGCGTGACTGGCGGGCAGGCGAATTGCGTTTTCTGCTGCTTGCGCTGGTTGTGGCCGTCGCGGCGCTGGCGTCAGTCGGTTTTTTTGTTGACCGGATGCAGGCTGGTTTGCAGCAGGATGCCCATCAGCTTTTGGGCGGTGACATGGTGATTGCTTCGGACAAGAAGCTGGCCGATGACTGGTTTGATGAAGCAAAAAGGCTGGACTTGACGTGGGGGGAAACCCGTATTTTCCCCAGCATGGCGTCCATTGTCAGCGATAACGGAGAACCGCTGACCCGTCTGGTTTCCATCAAGGCTGTCTCAAAGGAGTACCCCTTGCGCGGCACCCTTAAAACAGCAGTGCAGCTTGAAGGAGAGGGGGAGGCAACACGGGATACGCCTGTAAATGGAACGGTCTGGGCAGACAAGGCGCTTCTTCTGGCACTGAATTTGTCAGCAGGAGACAAAATCACCCTGGGTAACACGGTTTTTACGATTTCACGGATACTGGTTTCCGAACCGGACAAAAGCCTTTCCTTTGTGAATTTTGCACCGCGGATCATGATGTCCCTGCCGGATCTGGAGGCAACCGGGCTGGTTCAGCCGGCCTCACGCGTTTCTTATCGGCTGATCCTTTCCGGTGAGGCACATGCCATCGAAACCTACCGGAAATGGGCGAAGAGCCGGCTTGATAATGAAGCCAACAAGGGAATCCGGCTGGAGACGCTTGACTCCAGCCGCCCGGAAATGAATACCACCTTAAACCGGGGGGAGCAGTTCTTGTCGCTCGTTGCCCTCTTGTCAGCCATGCTGGCTGCCGTAGCGATCGCGATGGCAGCCCGTCGCTTTGTTGTGCGGCATCTTGATGCCTGTGCCATGCTGCGTTGTCTGGGAATGACGCAAAATGAAGTGACGGCGCTTTATCTGACAGAGTTTTTGCTTGTCGGTCTGGTTGGTACGGTCATTGGTGCCATGCTGGGTTTTGCCGGTCATTTTGTCCTGCTGGAAATTCTGGGAAGCTTTGTCCTGAGGGATGTTCCCCTGCCAGGCTGGCTGCCGGCAGTCAAAAGTATTGCGACGGGACTCATTTTACTGGTGGGATTTGCGCTGCCGCCCGTTCTGCAATTGCGTAATGTGCCGCACAATCGGGTAATCCGTCGTGAGCGCGAGGCGCCCAAGCCGCTGACCTTGCTGACTTACTGCTGCGGGCTGGCCGTTTTTGTCTTACTGCTTTTATGGCAGGCAGGTGATCTGAAGCTGGGACTGTATACTGCCGGCGGTTTTATGGGGGGATTGGCTGTTTTTGCTTTGGTTGGCTGGCTGAGTCTCAAGGGGTTGCATGTGTTGCGGCGCAATCTCAACAATCCGGACTGGCGTTTTGCGCTGACGTCGCTTGAGCGACGGCCTGGCACTACCCTGGTACAGGTCGTGGCATTGTCATGCGGGTTGATGGCGCTCCTCTTGCTTACCGTTGTACGGGCTGATCTGGTCAGCGAGTGGAAAAAGGCCACACCGCCTGATACGCCCAATCATTTTGTCATCAATATCCTGCCGGAACAAAAAGCAGATATGGCGGCCTTGATGGAGACTGCGGGCATTGAGAATCCCGGACTTTATCCCATGGTACGGGGCAGGCTTTTAGCCATCAATGATCGCCCGGTAAGGGATATTGCCTTTTCAGACATGCGTTCACAGCGTATGGTACTGCGCGAGTTCAATCTCTCTTACCTGGATGTGCTGCCGGACAGGAACCAGATAGTAAAAGGTCGGTGGTTCGATCATGCCCACAATGAAATATCGATAGAAGAAGGCATGGCAAAACGGCTCGACCTCTCCATTGGTGACACGATGACATTTGATATCACCGGTACGGAGGTGGATGCGGTTGTTACCAGTTTCCGGAAAGTGGACTGGGGATCAATCCGGGTGAATTTCTTTGCCGTGATGAATCCGGAAAGCCTGAAAGACATGCCGCAAACCTGGATAACGGCCTTTTACCTGCCGCCGGAAAAAATCCGTTTTGCCGGAGAATTGACCAGGGCGTTTCCCAACCTGACGGTTATTGATGTCGGCAGTATTATCCTGCGTATCCAGACGATGCTGGATCAGGTCATTATTGCGGTGGAATTTCTTTTTCTGTTTACACTGCTTTCCGGCATGTTGGTGCTTTATGCCGCACTGGTCGGATCACAGGATGAACGGATGCGGGAAGCCGCCCTGCTTCGGGCGCTCGGTGCAACCCGTTCCCAACTGAAGCAGGCACAACGTGTTGAATTTTTGCTGATTGGCAGCCTTGGCGGATTGATGGCCGCAACCGGTGCCGATGTTATCGGTTGGGTTCTGGCGAGTCAGGTGTTTGACTTTGCATGGACATTCAATCCGCTGGTCTGGCTTACCGGACTGGTAGCCGGCTCGCTTTGTGCGATGGCTGGCGGCTGGCTTGGCCTGCGGCAGATACTCAATCATCCGCCATTGCAGACCCTGCGCGAAGAATAGAACTTTATTGGCGACCAGTCAGCGTAATGGCGGAAGCTTTGAAGTGATTGTTGCCGGGAAAAGCCGTAATACCTGTGTTCGTGTCAAATGCCAGAAAGCCGAAAGGAGCAGGAGGGCTGATCCGATGAAAAGGGCGGTGATGGCAAAACCCAGGTTGATGACACCGAATTTTTCCAGCAGGGTGCTGAAAGCATAGAGCACATAGACCAGGGATGAAACCATGAGTGCCCGTCGGTCAATCAAGAGCGAGACAAGTGCAATAAAGAGATAAAGCACGATGACAATGGTGATCGGCAAAAGGGCATTTTTTCCGCTGAATATGCCAAGCGCTGTAAAGACAGGGTGCACAAGCAGAGGGGCTGCCAGCAAATGCAGCCAGAAAGCCACATCCGATTTTCGGGTTTGCCGCAGGGTGTCTGCTGTATCCCAGCGCATGGCAAAGATAAAAACCGCCACACCGGCAGCAAAGCAGATGATGCGCATCCAGGCCAGGGATTCCGGTGCAATGCTGATGATACAGGCGATCAGGCTGCCGGCAATGGCAGCTGCCCCGGCGGCAATGGTGATGGGCACACGGAAGCGGCGCCAGTGTATCCATGCGGCGGCTGCAGCCAGGGCGCCGGCGATAATATGCTGCATGGGCATGTCTTTCAGCGCACTCGCGGCGCCATAGTAGACAGCGCCAACAAAAGCAAGCAAGAGGACGATGGCAGGCAATGCCATCCGGCGCTTCCTGACAAAAAATTCAGCCAGGCCCCATGCGGTGGCGGCTGTCGCGATCCCGGCGAGGGTCTGGGAAAAAGATTTGCCGATCCAGGCAATGGATGCCAGGAGCAGCGAACAGGCAATCACAACAAAGATGTCATTAAATCCGGTGATAAGACGAAAATGCTCTTCATCGACAGCAGGAAGGCTTTTCTGCCCGGCGACATGGGTACGAAAAGCATCGGCGGTTTCAGGTGTGAAAATGCCTGCCTTCACGGCAGACTGGATATCTTCTTCTGTGTACATGCTTGTTCTTGTCTGGCGAAAGAGAGTGATCGAAACGGGGTATGTTACTGCGGTAAGGCAGGAGAGACAACACGCTTTTCACTCTGTTACAGATTGCCCGTTTCCTGTTAAAAGAATAAGGGATAAGGCATGGCATATAATGCAAAAAATCCGTGGACGTTATCATCCTTTCGTCAAGGATGGCCGGGTGAGCTATGAGCGTGGCGGGGAAGCGTATGAAATCAATCCACTCAATGGTGATCTGCTCGTCAGGGAAAACAGCCGGAAGGTCGCGGGTAAATATATTCTCTTCAGGGAACGAGGATTTTTGGGGGGTGAAAGCGCGGAAGGACAGGTATTGATTGCGCCACAGTATGTCAGCCTGGGCGGGGACTTGTTCGTTGCGAGGAAAATAGAAGGGCTGGATACAAGCGGCCAGGTGCCGGAATACAAGCCCTCCATGTATGACGAGAATGCCGGCGTGGTGACTATCAACAATGAGGTGGTGATACCGTTTGAATATGGCGTGATTTCATCGTTGCGTTATCCGGATAGAGAGACTGCTCCTTTCATGATAGGCAGAAAGGTGCCGGTAAAGGATGGGCAGTACAATGACAGGCGGTATGGTATGGCAGACCGGACAGGCCGCGTGATTATTTCGCCGCAGTACCTGAATTTACGATGATGTCGCGGTTCATGATCATGTGCTGACGACATACCGACGCTCAGAAGGATCTGGTTCTCGGGATGAGAAAGACCTCCTGGACCATAAGGGAAAGAAGCTGGCCACCTATCATCGGCTGGAGGCACTTGCCAGCAGACAGTTTATTGCAGGAAAAGACAAAGTGAATGGTGTGCTTGATTCCAAAGGGAAAGTTATTGTTCCCCTGAAATACCGTTATCTGGAGAAAGCCGGAGATGGCCTGTTATGGGCAGAAGATGGGAGTGGCAGGCGTTTTCTTGTCAGTGAAACCGGCGAGGGATACCGGATCAGGAATTGATTTTCGTGCGGCGCATGCGGGCGGCAGCATGATTGTCAATGGCATGCTTCGCGGTTTAAGATGTCGGATTTGATACTCATTCAGCACAATAATCATGATTGCAAACGTTTTCAGCATAGCCGGCACTGATCCGACCGGGGGGGCAGGTATCCAGGCAGACCTCAAGACATTTTCTGCGATGGGCACTTACGCCATGGCAGCCATTACTGCGGTAGTAGCACAGAATACCTCAGGTGTGCGGGCGTTTCAGCCGCTGGATCCCGGATTTGTGGCAGACCAGATTGATGCGGTTTTTGATGATGTCAGGGTTGATGTCGTCAAGATCGGCATGGTGGCGACAGCCGATATCGCAAAAGCTATTGCAGATCGTCTGACAAAACACAAGCCCGCCTGTATTGTGCTGGACCCGGTGATGGTCGCAAAAAGCGGAGACCTGCTGTTGCAGCCGGATGCAGTGGAAGCCATGCGCGACATCCTCACGCCAATGGCTACCGTGATTACACCCAATCTGCCCGAAGCCGGTGTACTGCTCGGGAGGGAAATGCCGAAATCCAGGGAGGAAATGTATGCCATTTTGCCGGATCTGCTTGCCCTGGGTTCCCAATGGGTGCTGCTCAAGGGAGGCCATCTTCCCGGGGAAAATATTCTGGATATCCTCTACGGGGAAAAAGAAAGCATTGATATCGATGGCCCGCGGATTGACACCAACAATCTTCATGGAACGGGATGTACGCTTTCTGCAGCGCTTTCTGCGCTTCTGACGCGTTATGACATGCCTGAGAGCGCAAAACGGGCCAGAGCCTACCTGACTGAAGCACTGATCCATTCTTCAGAATTGAGTGTCGGTAAAGGAAAAGGACCGATCCATCATTTTTATGACTTGTGGAACAC
>JAAZED010000175.1 GCA_012512465.1 Oxalobacter sp.
CAACGATGCGCATCCGGACAGGACGGTCGTGGTATATGCCAATACCAGTGCGGCGGTGAAGGCGCGGGCCGACTGGATGGTGACATCATCCATCGGACTGGAAATCGTTGCGCATCTTCACGCTCAGGGTAAAAAAATCATCTGGGGGCCAGACCGGCATCTGGGCAGTTATATCCAGCAGCAGACAGGCGCTGATATGCTGCTCTGGCAGGGGTCCTGCCTGGTGCATGATGAATTCAAGGGAGCTGAACTGGAAATGCTCATGGAAAAACATCGGCAGGCCAAAGTGCTGGTTCACCCCGAGTCGCCTGCTGCCGTCGTGGCACTGGCCGATGTGGTGGGATCGACATCCCAGATTATTGCCGCTGCCGTGAATATGGACGCGCCGGAATTTATTGTGGCCACAGACAAGGGTATTTTCCACAAGATGCAGCAGGCAGCCCCCGGCAAAGTCCTGATTGAGGCGCCTACAGCGGGTAACAGCGCCACCTGCAAGAGCTGCGCGCATTGTCCCTGGATGGCGATGAATTACCTCTCCAATTTGCTGGAGGTCATCGAGACGGAAAAAAATGAAATCCACGTCGATCCGGCGATCAGGGAAAAGGCGGTGACCAGTATTGAGCGAATGCTGGATTTTGCGGCCAGGCACAAGGCAAGAGTACAGCCCAAAGGCGATCTTTCGGCTGAAGGACAATTATTTTCTGGAGTAGGGCCGGCATGAGCAGCAATCTGAAAAATCCGTTTGCGCCACTTGATATGGAACTGGAAAGAGCCATGGCCGCCAGTATTGATGCGGCGCTGGAAGAAGACGTCGGGTCAGGCGACCTGACCGCATCGCTTTTGCCGGAAAGCCGTATTGTCAAGGCACATGTGGTGGTGCGTGAAGAGGCGGTATTATGCGGCGCGCCCTGGTTTGATGCACTGATGGAGAAAATCGACAGCCGTATCAGTACAGAATGGCACTTTGCCGAAGGTGATCTGATGCCGGCGTATACGGAGGTTTGCCTCATCCATGCACCGGTGCGTTCGCTTCTGACAGCGGAACGCCCCGCACTCAATTTCCTGCAGTTGCTCTCGGGTGTGGCGACACTGACACGGGAATATACCCGCCTGATTTCCGGCACGCGTTCCAGGATTTATGACACGAGAAAGACCCTTCCGGGGCTCAGACTGGCACAGAAATATGCCGTGCGCGTGGGTGGCGGAGAAAACCAGCGCATGGGGTTGTATGACGCCATCCTGATCAAGGAAAACCATATCGCTGCGGCAGGCGGCATCCGTCAGGCTATTGACGCTGCCCGCGCCGAAAACAGCCGTGTGCCGGTACAGATTGAGGTTGAAAACCTTCAGCAGTTGGAAGAAGCGCTGGCGGCCGGTGCCAAATCCATCCTCCTGGATAATTTCGGGGTTGAGATGATGAGAAAGGCGGTCAAACGCACGGCGGAAAGGAAAACACCGGCAGAGAAAGACGGCGAGCGGGCTGTTCTGGAAGCTTCCGGGGGTGTGAATACGGCAAATGTGCGCCTGATTGCGGAAACCGGCGTGGATCGTATTTCGGTGGGCGAATTGACCAAGAGTGTCAGGGCAACGGATTATTCTCTGCGCATTGTTCCCGGAAAGTAGCCTGTCGGCCGACTGGATATGAAGCCACAGAAGAAGCTGCTCAGCCAGCGTCATCCCGCTTTCTGTTTTATTCCTGTCTGGGAAAAGCGGATCAGGCGTTATGTCCGATGAATTTCCGATGGCAGGAAGTATGCCTCCCGGCTCGTAAAGGAAACCCTGCCGCATCGTATTCGCGAACATCAGTCTGTGCTGCTTCGCCAGCTTGGCAAAAGCGAAATGCAACTCCAGATCAACAAGGTGACAAACCTGAGGCTGGCGGTAAAGCATCTTGACGGCATTGTGATCCGTCCGGGTGAGGTTTTTTCCTATTGTCGGCTGGTCGGACGGCCAACAGCGGCAAAAGGGTATCTGCCCGGTATGGAACTGTCATTTGGCGAGCCGACAACCGGAATTGGCGGCGGTATCTGCCAGATTGCCAATCTGATTCACTGGCTGGTTCTTCATAGCCCGCTGACTGTGACAGAGCGCCACCGGCATTCTTTTGACCCCTTTCCGGATGATGGCCGGGTGGTTCCCTTCTGAACAGGCGCTACCATCTTTTTCAATTATCGTGACTACCCGTTCATCAACAGAACGAAACAGACTTTCCAGCTGCGTATCTCGCTGTCTGATAAATTCCTGCATGGTGAACTGTATAC
>JAAZED010000176.1 GCA_012512465.1 Oxalobacter sp.
GTATGCCATTACGCCGGACCTTTCCCTCCTGGTCGGCAACCGCCTCGACCGCCATGAAAACTACGGGAATCATCACAGTCCCCGCGGCTACCTGGTTTATTCCCTGACAGACAAGCTGACGATCAAGGGCGGAGCGGGACGCGGGTTCAAGGCGCCGACCCTGAAACAGTTGTCCCCAAGCTACAGCGCCACGGGGGGCGGCGGCAGTTTCACCATTTACGGCAACCCCGACCTGAACCCGGAAATCAATACCTCCTATGAACTCAATATCGACTACACCGAAAACAACTGGAGCGCGCACATCGGCCTGTTCAAAAACAATGTCCGCGACCTGATCCAGACCCGGTGCATCAGCAACTGCGGCATTCGCCCCCTTGAGGTTCGCACCTATACCAACGTGGACAAGGCGGACATCCGGGGCATCGAACTGGGGTTCCGCAGCGCGCTGATCGATCATCTCGTCTGGTCTGCCAATTACACCTACCTGGATGCCAGGGACGCAACGAGCGATGAACGGCTGCTGGACCGATCACGCCATCTGGCCAATACCACCCTGGAATGGAAAGCAACGGACAGGCTCAGCCTGCAACTGAGAGGCCAGTACACCGGCAGCCAGTTGGGTACCGACCGGGTGCCGTTACCCGCTTACAGTATCTGGGGCCTTGAAACGTCTTACCGGATTTACAAGGATGTTGCCCTTCACTTCGCCATAGAAAACATCGCGGACAAGCGGCCCTCGGACGATAACGGCAATTTCAGCTATACCGAGCCGGGGCGCAGCTTCAACCTTCTCCTGACGGCAGGGTTCTAGCATGAAGCGTCTCCTGGCCGCCGTCCTGCTGCTGACCGGCACGCTGGTCCTTGCCGCGCCGCCACCGTGCGTGGTGATCGTCCACAATGAATTCGTGCTGGGAAGCAAAATCCGGCAGCTTCAACAATGGGCAGATGAAGAAAAAATCGCGCTGAAACCGGTCGTCATCGAAAAAACCCCGTCAGCCGGCAAGGCAGGCTTGGCCGACTGCCGGTTCGTCATTATCGATACCCCCCGATCGCCGGATGCGGCCAACGTCACCGCCTGGCTGGGCAATACGCTGAACGAATCTTCCGTGCCCTGGATTCAGGTGGGGGGCGATGCGCCCGCCTCCGGCAACCTGCCCGAGGCGGTGGCCTCCCGACTGATTGACTACTATGCGCACGGCGGCCAGCAGAATATCCGTCACCTGTACCGGAGCCTGTTGCGGCATTGGCAGGAAAAACCGCTCAGTGATGTTCCCGCGCCCGTCAAGACGCCCGCTGCCGGCATTTACCATCCCGCCGCCCCTGAAATATTCACTGAACCGGCCCGTTACCTGGACTGGGAAAAAGGCCGGGGAAAAAACGATGCCCCCCGCATCGGCATCATGATTCACCAGCGACTGGTCGCATCCAATACCGCCTGGCTGGATACGCTCATCGACACATGCGAAAAGCATCACCTGGCGCCGGTTGTTTTCTGGTTTGACAGCGCCGACCCGAACGCCGTCTCTCAATTCGCCCGCCCGCTCTCCCTGCACGCGCTCGTCAACTTCCAGCACATGCAGAACGGAGCGTTACGCCAGAAAGAATTCGAACAGCTCAACATCCCGGTGCTGGCCGCTTTTACCTACCGGGACGGCCCTGCCGACCAGTGGCGGCAGTCGACATCCGGCATCAACACCCGGACAACGGCCACCCTGCTGACCGTGCCGGAAACCTGGGGCCTGTCCGATCCGCTGGTCATTGCCGCGGTCGAACAGGGCGACGTCGTGGCCATCCCCGAGCAGGTCGATGCCCTGGCCGCCAAACTGGCCCGGCTTGCCGACCTGAAAAAAATACCCAGGGAACGGCAGCATCTGGCGCTGCTGTTCTGGAACCATCCCGAGGGCGACAAAAATATCGCCGCATCCGGGCTGAACGTCCCGAAAAGCATCGAAAAAATTCTCATCCGGTTGCAGGCAGAAGGCTACCGGACAACGCCACAGGATGAAGCCGCCATTATTGCCACGGCGCAGCAACTGCTGGGCGGCTATTACCGCCCCGACACGCTGGATCGCCTGGCCGCGGAAAAAAAGGCGGTTTACCTTCCGGTAAAAGACTATGAGAAATGGCTGGCGACCCTGCCGCCGTCCGTCAGGACAGCCCTTGTCCGACGCTGGGGACAACCGGAAAAACACCGCTCGGTCCGCCAGATCGCCGGGAAAAAACAATTCGTGATTCCTGCCGCTGCCGCCGGCAACCTCCTGCTGCTTCCGCAGCCGCCACGGGCAGGACAGCCCGGCAAGTCCTACCACGATACCCACTCCACCCCTGACCACATCTACCTGGCCGCCTACCTTTACCTGCAAAAAAGCTTCAAGGCAAACGCCATCATCCACCTGGGCACGCACGGCACCCAGGAGTGGCTGCCGGGAAAGGACCGCGGACTTTCGGTGCATGACTTTGCCTTCCTGCCTCTGGGCGACATCCCGGTTTTCTATCCCTATATCCAGGACAACGTGGGAGAAGCGCTCCAGGCCAGGCGGCGGGGGCGCGCCGTCACCATCAGCCACCAGACGCCGGTCTTTGCACCCTCCGGGCTTTATGACGAACTCCGGGACCTGCATGAACTGATCCACCAGTATGAACAGGCAGACGAGGGAAACGTCCGGGAACGGCTCATTGCCGGCATCCAGGATTTTGCCGTGAAGCACCATTTGCACCGTGACATGGGCTGGGAGGAAAAAGAGATGCAAAAAGACGTTGCCGGATTCCTGGCGGCATTGCACGACCATCTGCATCAGCTGGCGGCATCCGCCATTCCTGTCGGCCTGCATACCTTCGGAGAAAGCGCCCTGCCCGAGGATCGCCTGATGACGGTCATGCAGCAACTGGGAAATGATTATTACCAGGCGCTCGGCGTCGAGAAGGCCGAAGTGTACGCCGCAGACTATCGGGCGATCAGGCAGACCTTGCCCTATACCACGCTGAAACGCTACCTGATTGACGGCAACTCACCCGACGACATTGCCGATCCCCGCCTCAAAGCGCAGATAGCGCGCGCGCTGGCACTCGACAGGAACCTTGCCCATATCGAAGAACTGGATGCCCTGGTCAACAGCCTGGCCGGCGGGTTTGTCAGGGCCGGTGAAGGGGGCGACCCGGTTCGCAACCCGGAGGTGAAAACAGGCCGCAACCTCTATGCGTTCGAGGCCGCAAAGCTGCCCGCAAAGGCAGCCTATGAAAGCGGCAGAACGGCCTTGCGACAATTGATTGCTGATTACCGGGCCAGCCATCGGGGGGCCTATCCCAAAAAGCTCGCCTTCAGCCTGTGGTCATCCGAAGCCATCAGGCACATGGGGGTGACCGAAAGCCAGGTGCTGGATGCGCTCGGTCTGAAACCGGAATGGGACAGCGCCGGGAAAGTGACCCGGTTGACGGTTATTCCCCAAAAGGACATGGCACACCCCCGCATCGACGCGGTGATCCAGGTAACGGGGGTATACCGGGATCAGTTTGACGCCTTCATGAAACTGCTTGCCGAAGGGATCGCCCGACTGGCCGAACTGGATGAACCGGATAACCCCGTCAGAAAAAACAGCCTGGCGCTGCAACAAAGCCTGGGCAAAAAAGGCATGGATCGGGAAAGCGCAAAAAAACTGTCCAGGATCAGGATTTTTGCCAATGAATCCGGCGTTTACGGCACCGGCATCACCCATCTGACCCGCGATTCGACCCATTGGGAAAACGATAGCGAGATCGCTGAAAAATTCCTGTCGAGTTTGCAGTACGGTTACGGCACGGACCACTGGGGAGAAAAACTGCCACGGGTAAATCTTTTCAGGGAACAGCTCGACAACGTGGATGCCGCCGTGATGGCAAGGTCATCCAATACCCACGGGATTTTGTCCACTGACCACCCTTTCGAGTTCCTGGGCGGGCTATCGCTGGCCATCCGCAACATCAGCGGCAAAGCGCCACAGCTTTATATTGCCGACCTGAGAAGCGCCACGCCGAAAACCACCCGCGCAGAGCAGTTCCTGAGCCAGGAACTGCGAACCCGTTACCAGAATCCGCACTGGATCAAGGCCATGCAGAAAGAAGGCTATGCCGGAACGCTGGAAATCCTGGATACCGTCAACAACCTGTGGGGATGGCAGGTCACCGCGCCGGACATGGTCAGGCAGGACCAGTGGCAGGCGGTCCATGACACCTTCGTCAACGACAGCCGCCAGTTGGGCATGAATGCCTGGTTTGAAAAAAACAACCCGGCAGCCCAGTCGCAACTCATTGAAAGAATGTTTGAAGCCATCCGCAAAGGATACTGGAAAGCCGATGAACAAACCCGCAGGGAACTGGTTCAGCGCTGGCAGGAACTGGACAGCCGGGCAA
>JAAZED010000015.1 GCA_012512465.1 Oxalobacter sp.
GCATAACGCTACTTCCGATCCACCCTAAAAAGGGGGAGATTACCGCAGGGCATCTTCAATGGATGCAGACTGGATCATATTGACAGCCGGGCCATAAGAACTGATGCCCAGCATCATAATGAACAACAGGGATAAGGTAGCAATGATACGGGTTTTGATTGTCATTTCTTTTTTCCTCAGGGGTGAAAATTGCCCGAAAGAAACAATCCTTGTTGTAAACGACATTTACAATTAAGTTTGAAAGCTAAACTTTTGGCTTGGTGCAAGAGGAAATAACACTTGCCTTTTAAATGGTTGAGAATATATAAATTTTCAGAAAAGAAGAATGAGAGCTTTTGTAACGGTATGAAAACAATGAAAAATAAAATGATGCGTTTGCCTGATAACAAAAAATAAATTTTAAAAAAGTGACATGTTCGGAAATTTTGAGGTATTCTATAATCATGCAGTATGCGATTAACGAGCTTCCTGTTATTCGCAAGCTGTAGTTTGTCTTATCCCCTGCCTAGAGTCATCCTGTCAGGCGGCCAAAAAATATCGCATCACAATATCTTCCACACACAATTCAACAGGTGCTTTATGGACCAACTTAACCTCTATGACAAATCAGGCGGTGCCCTCGTGTACCTGAACAATGACAATTATATTTACCAGTATGGGGGAACACCGGTTGCATCCGTGCTGGATAGTGCAGTGTATGACCTGCAGGGAAACCATGTCGGATGGTTTTTCGATGGCTGGGTAACCGACGTGAACGGCAAAGCCATTCTGTACAGCAGGGGTTCCAGTATGCAGGCGATCCCGAAGCCGGGCATGCGGCCGGATCCCCCCAAAAAAGAAAGGAAGCCTGTCCCGGCGGCTCCGGAGAGAAAGCCGACGAATACCATACCCGCAAAAATCACCACCTGGTCAAAGCAGGCAGCAGGGGATGTTTTGGGAACACCCATGGAATATGAAGTCCAGCCTAACTGGCAGTTTATTGATATCCGTGACGTCATGATGAAAGGGCATGACGTCAAAAAATAAAGACGTCTGTCCACAACAGCAGGCGTCCAATGTGCTGTATCAGGCGATTGTCAGAGTGATTCACGCGGGGTGACCGGAAGGAGGGGGCAACCCCGCATCAGGTGAAAACCGTCAGGTTATTCGTGGAAAACTTTTGTCTTGTTAAGGGTATAACCCCAGGGTAAACCGCTGTTTTTCCAGCCATTGACCAGACGCCAGTTTTTTTTCTCCCCTTCCTTGAGCGCGACGCCTTCAAATCCGTCGGTGACGATGTAAACCTTTGCATAGCCTTTGCCTTCCAGTGCTTTTGCACTCGGCGCACCACGTTCACCGCCGGATCGGCACATCAATATGACGGGACTGTTTTTCGTCAGGTTTCTGGATGCCAGTGCCCTGGCAATGCCTGCTTCAAAAGCCGGGTTGATCTCCATCATGAAAACGGATTTTTTGTCGTTCCATTTCTGGCGGTTGGCCGTCATATACGGGATATTAATGTCAACGACATCAGAAAATCCGGTAAACATGATCTCGATCGGATCACGGACATCGACCAGCAGTATGTTGTTGCCTAGCGCACCGGTTTTCATCTCATAGGCTTCACGGGCATCCACATAAAGTCCCCAGGATGTCTGTTGTGCCGGGTCTTTCGGCGCATCTGCGGCCAAGGCCTGGGCCAGGATTCCCATACCCAAAAAAAACAGTATGATCAGTCTTTTCATCATTTCTTCCTTTTAAAGTCGGTGTTTTGCCGTGCGGGGCGGGAAATCAAACCGGTCACTCTGCCTGACGGTTTGACGACATGCGCTTAACCATACCATATATCATCTGATCAGACCCGGAGCGGCTCAGGGGGATTGCCGGGATGCGCAGAAATGCGCCGATGCTGTTTTTGCCCCGAGTATTGAGAACAAAAAAATATCCGCTGTATGATGGCGCGGATTACAATAGAAGCATGAAACACACGCACCACAATGCAATGGGGGATCAATGAGTAACTGGGATATGTGCTTTTACTGCAAAATGAAAGTATGTTCACTGGATGAGTGCCCAAGCCGGGACAGAAAAACATACGTCATGCCATCCAGCAAACCAAAACCACAAGTACCGGATGATTCCCGCATGCAAAGCCCGCAAAAGCCGTTGCATGAGGCTTGAACGTCCGCGTTACTTATTCCCTTGCCGCCCTTTCAGTATCCTCCCCATTTTTCAGGAGGAAAACATACGTTTAGCCAATTGGATTCGGTCATTATGCCTGGCAAGGGCTATTGCATAACAGCCAAAATATTCGGGCTCAATCACCGGCCGATTTCAGCAAATCATACTGTTCGGTCGCCCATACATAAATGACGCCACAGGGAGTCAAAAACGGTTCTTTCCATATGTTGACTTTCTCGCTGCCAACAGGAATTTCCGCTGACTCGCCATGCTTTTCATATGGGAATTCGACAAATCTTACCTCTTCAAGGTGTCCGTCACAGTGCCGCATTTCATTGATACAGAAAACCCTCATGTCTTGTCCTTTTAATGTGCGCCATCAAAACAGGCGCAGCGGAGTTTGTATAGCGTCATTATAGGGCCAGGGATTATTGCTCACAGGTTTTTGATTTGCGCCCCTTCTTTGATGATGAACGGTCTATGGTTAATATAGGGTATTGAAGTGAATATACGGCAAGGGATCCAGGGGGGTATATGGTGGAAGGCGAAAAGCTGCAATCCGTAAGAGATGAAAAAACAGGCCTGCTTGTATTGCGTACTGCCGAAGGAAAACCTGTTGGAACAATAGGCACTGTCAGAAACATTTCCGGTGCGGGCATCATTGAGCCCGGAAGCTTCATCGACCGGACCAAATATATATTTGTCACTGCCGCAGGAGAAATTGAACAAGGCGTCTTCTATGCAACGGAAGAGGAAGCCTTGAAAGCGGTAGTGGAAAGACAAGACTGATTGTGACGCGGCAGGCATGGAAAAAAGGCCAGCGGTTTTCCGGGATCGGACTTTCCAGGGATGCTCTTCTGTGACACGATGGGGAGTATGGAAGCCTTGTTCTTCCCTGTTTACTGAGGTGCTATCGGTAGTGCTTAAAAATGTCTGGAAGCGTGTATGCATCTTTTGTGTTTAGGAGATTCCATTTGTTACGGCGACGGAGTGCACCCGGATCAGGCCTGGGTATCCCTGCTGGCTGCGGAACTGGCGCAGCGTCACCCCGCTGCGCGGGTGCATAACGCGGGCGTTAATGGCGAAACAGTAGAAGGCGGCCTGTGGCGTTTGTCCGAATGCCTGGCGCCGCTTGTACCGGATCTGCTCTATGTGCAGTTCGGACTTAACGACGCCTGGATCAACATCTGCTCTGCCGAGGAATACACGGACATGATGTGGGAGATCGTGTTCCGGGCGTTGGAAAGCGGCGTACGGGCCGTGGTGGTGGGAACCAACCATCCCGTGTGGGCGGGACAGGACGTATACGGCGCCGCCGATTATCCGCAACGTGTCCGGCAATTCAACGCCAGCTTGCGGAGCCGTTTTGCACTGGCGCCGGAACGCGTATCTCTGGCGGACACCGAGGCGCACTGGGGTGGACTCGGCAGCAGAGAGGCGCTCGTTCCCCTTCTGCAAGCCGATGGCGTGCACTTGAGCTCTCAGGGTAACCGCGTCTACGCTAATTTTCTGCTGCCCGTGTTTGAACGGTCGCTCTGAGATGTTCGCGCCCGAAATTTCAATTTATCCTCCGAATTTTGGAGCTGATGGGGATCGAATAGTTCGCTAAAAGCTTTATAAATACTTGCTTTACGTTTTCTTATTTTTTAGATGTTTAGTCCCGGCCTTTGATGGCACAATCATGTCATCTGAATGGAAGGCAATATTATGGGACAGATTTTACACAGCAGCGCCACAACAACAGAGGCAGTGCGTCGA
>JAAZED010000177.1 GCA_012512465.1 Oxalobacter sp.
CTTCCTGCGGGATTTCCACGCTGCCCACCTGCTTCATGCGCTTCTTGCCCTCCTTCTGCTTTTCCAGGAGCTTCTTCTTGCGACTGATGTCGCCACCATAGCATTTGGCCAGCACGTTCTTGCGCATGGCCTTGACCGTGCTGCGGGCGATTACCTGGGCACCGACGGCGGCCTGGATGGCCACGTCAAACATCTGCCGCGGAATCAGCTGCCGCATTTTTGCCGCAACGGCCCGCCCGCGGAACTGCGCATTGGTGCGATGCACGATAATGGCCAGTGCATCCACTCTTTCTCCGTTAATCAGCATATCGACCTTGACCACATCTGATGGACGATATTCCTTGAACTCATATTCCATGGAGGCATAGCCGCGCGAAAGGGACTTCATGCGATCAAAGAAATCCAGCACGATCTCGGCCATGGGCATTTCATACACGAGCCTGACCTGCTTGCCGTGATAGTGCATGTCCATCTGGAGTCCACGCTTCTGGTTGCACAGCGTCATCATCGGGCCGACATACTCCTGCGGCACATAGACATTGACCGTGACTATCGGCTCGCGAACTTCCTGTAAGGTGGCAGGCTCCGGCATCTTGGACGGGTTATCCACCTGGATGAGTGTCCCGTTTTTCATCACCACCTCATAAACAACCGTTGGTGCGGTTGTAATGAGATCCATGTCGAATTCGCGTTCCAGCCGTTCCTGGACAATCTCCATGTGCAAAAGGCCAAGGAACCCGCAACGGAATCCGAAACCCAGCGCCTGGGAAACTTCCGGCTCATACTGGAGCGATGCGTCATTGAGTTTCAGTTTTTCCAGTGAATCGCGCAACGCGTCATACTGGTTGGCCTCGACAGGAAACAGTCCGGCAAACACCTGCGGCTGTACTTCCTTGAAACCCGGTAGTGGCTTGTCAGCCGGTTTGGATACCAGTGTAATCGTATCGCCCACCTGCGCAGACTTGAGTTCCTTGATACCTGCAATGATGAAGCCAACCTGACCGGCTGACAGCAGTTCACGGTTCTGAGAGCGGGGCGCAAATACCCCCAGGCTTTCGACCTGGTGCTGTGATCCTGTCGCCATCAACTGGATTCTGTCTTTCGGGCGGACAACGCCATTTTTGATGCGCACCAGCATGACCACACCGACATAGTTGTCAAACCAGGAGTCAATAACCAGCGCCTGCAAGGGGGCATTCGGGTCTCCTTCAGGTACCGGCACCTTGGCAATCAGCTCTTCAAGAATATCCTCGATACCCTGCCCGGTCTTGGCTGAACAGAGTATGGCTTCGGAGGCATCAAGACCGATCACATCTTCGATTTCTGAGCGCGCATTGTCCGGGTCAGCCGAAGGAAGATCGATCTTGTTCAGGACCGGCAGTACTTCCACATCCAGATCAAGGGCTGTATAGCAGTTGGCGACGGTTTGCGCTTCAACACCCTGTGAGGCATCCACGACCAAAAGTGCGCCTTCACAGGCCGAAAGGGATCGGCTGACTTCATAGCTGAAATCAACGTGTCCCGGCGTATCGATCAGATTCAGGTTATACACCTGCCCGTCTCTTGCCTTGTAAGACAAGGCTGCCGTCTGTGCCTTGATGGTAATGCCCCGCTCGCGTTCAAGATCCATGGAGTCCAGTACCTGTTCTGCCATTTCACGATCGGAAAGTCCCCCGCACATCTGGATAATACGATCGGCAAGCGTCGACTTGCCGTGATCGATATGAGCAATAATGGAAAAATTACGGATATTGTTCATTGACTTCCCAGAATGACATAAGGGACTCTTCTCCCTTCCAGGGGAAGAATCCGGTTGTTCTTATCATTTTTATGATGACTACGATATAACCCACATTTTACTGGATTTCACCAAAAAACATGGCGTTATCACATTTTTTTCGGATGCTGTCTGTTCGTTTTTTGTTTTAAATTCATGATAATGCAAAAACAGTCGCCTGTCCCGCTATTTTCGCCCGGAACGGGTCGGAACGCCCTTGCGCTGGCGGCTTCCTGCAGCAAATTTTCCTGCCTTGGCGTTACCAGGGGAAGCAGCAGGTTTTGCCTGTCCCCCGGCACGGCTTGTAGCAGCCTGTTTATCCCTTTGTCCTTTTTGTGACTGATGCCGGCTTACCGGCGCCGATTTCCAGGCTGGTACGAGGTGGTGCGGTGCGTTGCCGATCAGATCAGAGCGTCCGTTACGGCGCAGCCACTCCCTTAACAGCTGCCAGTTATCCGGATCGTGGTACCGTAAAAAGGCCTTGTGAAGGCGGCGCACCTGCCCTTTTCTGACCGTTTCAACCGGTTCGGCATCTTTTGTGATTTTTTGCAGCGGATTTTTCCGGCTGTGATACATGGTTGTTGCTATCGCCAGCGGCGTGGGCATGAAGGTCTGAACCTGGTCAAGACGGAAATTGTTTTTCTTGAGCCACAAGGCCAGGTTCAGCATATCCTCATCGGTTGTGCCAGGATGGGCAGCGATAAAGTAAGGCACCAGATACTGCTCTTTGCCCGCCTCCCGTGAAAACCGCTCAAACATCCGCCTGAATTCCTCGTAGGCGCCAATTCCCGGCTTCATCATCTTGGAGAGCACATTTTCTTCCGTATGCTCCGGTGCGATTTTCAGCAATCCCCCGACGTGATGCGCCGCCAGTTCACGAATATATTCCGGTGAGCGTACCGCCAGGTCGTATCGCAATCCGGAGCCGATAAAAATTCTTTTGATGCCCGGTAACCCCATTGCCTTGCGGTAAAGGGAAATCAGCTTGCTGTGATCCGTATCGAGATTGACACAAATGCTGGGATAGACAC
>JAAZED010000016.1 GCA_012512465.1 Oxalobacter sp.
GGGTGACAGAGGTGACTGAATTCAATGTCAGAGGTAAAAAGCGGTATCTTTCACCGAGTCTTGATCTGTATAACAGAGCGAGCAGGGCTGGCAATACCAGATGGCGATTTATCAGGAAAAACTGCGACAGCACGATGTTACTGTATATGGGTGAAGAAGACGGATTATTTTCGGTTGCATTATTCGTCAACTGTAACTCCTCGGAGTCAGCCAGTAAACCCCACCGTCAAGCGAGCTGTTGCCGACTATATCGGATGCACTGTTGATCGTTGCCCGAATACAACATTTATACCGGTTCAGACAGTTTGATTTGCGTATTACCAGTCCTCCGGAGACCCCACCTGTTTCGGCTCCACCAGCAGTTTTTCCCCGACTTTGGCAGAACGTACCCTGACCGGTCTCCAGTCGCTGCCCAGCGCCATCGTACGGGTGATATCCGGTGCTGCCTCAAGCGTAATAGTGCCTGAAGCTTCTTTAAGCAGGAGAAAACGCAATACCCCGTCCTTTCCTGTTGCCAGTATCTGCAAGGGGGTGCCATTTAACGATATACGCACCGGGTAATCTGAAAAAATATGCATCGAGTCGCCCGATCCGGGTACGCGCGTAAAGAGCATCTCATACTCGGCCACTTTCTCCCCGGCCTGCGCAGGCCGGATAGTCACCCCTGCCGGATCATCCAGCTTCCGCTCCTTTTTACAGAGCGTGACAAACCACGAAGTAACCACATGGCGCCCCATCACCCACTGCTCCTGCCGGGCGCCTGCCAGCAGCTCCTCTGCCGTGACACGCTTTTCCCCGGCATCCTTGCGCGAGAAGCGGATCACCTCCTCAGGCACGATATTTTTCGTCCAGGTAAAAAGGACAATCTCTGTATCACGCGGAGAAACCGGCGGGAGCGAGACATCTTCCTTTTCCCGCTCAATGGCCAGGTCTACCGTGTGGTAACAGCGGTTTTCAATATAAATACGGGTATATGCCTTGCCTGAAGCGTTATCCTGGGCACGGGCTATCGGCAGTAAAAAGACCATGCAGCAACAGACGGCCAGCACACTCCGGCAAAAACAGGAAAAACGCATCATGGTGTATTCACCCGGTAAGGCATCACCTGCTTTACCGGCAGCCATTTTGAAAAATTGCCGATCGGTTTAGGCGTTTCCTTCACATCAATCTCCCGGCGCAGCGCATCAGCCACATCGGCATAGGCCGGGTCTTTGGGCTGACCGTCTTCACCGCGCCGGTATATCCCGGCCAGCATGTAAAGACAATCCACATTGCCCAGCCGCGCCCCTTCACGCAGGGCACGGATCGCGTTTTTCGGATCATACTCATACATGCGGTAAATAATCGCCAGTTCGTGCCCGGCATTGCCGTACCCCTGCCTTAATGCCTTTTCCAGCCAGGCCTTGGCCTGCTCACGCTTCGTTTGTGCTTCCGGCCCCCTTTCATAGCGATTCTGGAAATACAGATTCGTCCCCCATGCCGTCATCGCCGCCATGGAACCTTTCTCGGCACCCTCCTTTACCAGCCGCCAGGCGGTATTCATATCCCTTTTGACTCCCCAGCCGTTCTGGTAGGCTTCAGCCAGGAAAAGATACCCGTCCGGGCATCCCATCGAAGCAGCCCGCTCAAAAAGCGCCACCTGGAACTGCAGACGGGGCGAATACCCTGGCACCTTCATGAAAGTATGCCGGTACATCCGTCCCAGATAAAGTGCTGCTTTTGCATTGCCCCTGGTCAGCGCCTTTTCATACAGGCGCTCCGCCCTGAAAAAATCCGGCTCAACATCCTTTCGGGCATTTTCATAATCAATCGCTTCCTGGAAAAGCCTTTCCCCGGCCGCGCCACCCGTCGGGCATTTTGCCGAGAGCACGATCGGCTGGATCGACGCCGCATGAGAATCATTACCCACAAAAGCGCTGCAGAAAAAAAACAGTCCGACCGCAATCGAGAAAAATCGCAAGGGGCCGCCCCAATGGTCTTTTCCCGTCCGTTTCAAATCAATCTGCTGCAAGTGTCTGCCCCCCATCTTCCTGTTCGTGCCGCCAAAAGCCGCATAGCCTTTCGGCCAACACGAAATTTTACACCGGAACCACCCTGTAACGGAACCGTCTCCACAGAGGAACAAACGGGTAAAAACACCGCATTTCTCATAGATGGAAAATACAAACATCCCCCCGACAAAAAGCCGCTGCATCATCCGTAACGATGACGCAGCGGCTTTGAACCGGTTTTTACAGAATAACAGACGTTAGCTGATCCGCCTCAAAAAGCGCGGCTGAAGCGTTACGCACTCCCTTTCCGATGTACTGTCCAGGTAGCGGCAGATCGCCCGCTCAAACGTATCAGCCTTGCCTGTGCCGTGCAGGTAGCGCAGCACCACCGCCTGCCGCCCGCTGGGCGTCGCCACGATCGTGCCCGGCGGGTAAAAATACGCCATGCCGTGCCGCGTCTCGTGCACCTCCTCTACTGAGCGCCTTTTTTCCAGCTCGCCTGCCAGCTTCTCTATCCGGATTTCCACCCGGGGATGTCCATCCGGCACCGCACGCTCTGCCTCGATTTTCCGAATACGCCGGTCATTTTCAAACGCTACACCCCGAAGGGCGTCGACAAGTACCCGCCCCACACTGTCCAGACTCTCGCATTTCACCATATCATCCCAGCACTCCGGATCATGGCGAAAATACTCGCGCCAGTCATTCGGGCGTTTCGGATAAAGCACATACGAAAGCGATACCCGCCCGGCAAGCGGTGTGCTCACCCCGGCCTGGCGTGCCACATTTTTCACCAGCTCGCGGTACATGCGTCCTTCACGGCTTACCGATATTTTCGGCATTTTTGCGCCTTTAGGCACAAAGCGCTTCCAGTAGCTTTCTGCCGCCACCGGCAAAGGCAGGCTCAGGACAATCATGATGCCCTCCTGATCGCAAACAGCCATTTATCCATCGCTTCCAGGCGATAAGGCACCGCTTTCTCCCTCTTTGTCTTCCTGTCGGGCTTTTCTGTTGCCGCAACAGCCCTTTTCCCTTGCATTGCTTTTCGCTGGGCCGATGA
>JAAZED010000178.1 GCA_012512465.1 Oxalobacter sp.
GCATCCCGGAGGGAAACTCCGTCCCGGCCTGTGCTGCCGCCAGCACCTCATCCATGCTGCGCCCTTGAAGCAGCAGCGGCAGCAGCCGGTCAGCCAGTTGCCAGGCATCCAGGCGGCTCGCGACAAAAGGCTCATTGGCAGGCAGCTCACCCGCATTGACAGGAAAAGACACTCCCATCCGGTTTTGCAGCAAAAAGCGGCTTGGATTGGCAAAAAACTGTGACAGCCCGGTCAGGCTTACCTCCCGCCATGCCGCATCCGGCTCGGGCAGGGGGGCGCTGAAAAAGGGTGCACCCCGGTGCCAGGCGGTATCCTTCCCGTCGCCATCCCCGTCTGTGTCATCCATCAGGGCCGTGTCAGCAGGCGGCGAAAGCGCAGCCATCGCTTCGGCTTTTTTCACCAGCGCCCGGCAAAAGTCCACATGATGGCTCCTTATCCGCGCATCGCCGTCCGGCTCGAAATAGCGGCGGGAAAAAACCTGGAGCGGGTGTTCAATCACCAGAGACTCGCGCACCAGTTTTTCCGCTTCCGGTACCGGAAGCCCCGGATGGCCTTTCGCGAGAGCGCGGGCAATCGTATCCAGCAGCTCGGAGACAACCACCGAGGGTGGAACCGGCGTATTATCCCGCACACTTTTTCCCGTATAGCTGATATAGAAGCGTTCACGGGCAGCCAGCAGCAGGTCAAGGAAAATATTGCGGTCATCGTCACGCCGCTGCATGTCCCCCGCACGCGGTGCGCGCGCCATCAGGTCAAATTCCAGCGGACTTGCGTCACCCGGAAAAGCGCCGTCATTCATGCCGATGGCGCAGACGATGCGGTAGGGCAGGTTTCTCAGCCCCGCCATGGCGGTAATCGTTACTGCGCCGGAAGGCACCGCCCCGCGGGCGGATTCATCCAGTGCCTGACCCAGCGCACGGCGCATGACATCCGCATCCACCGCCAGCCCCCTGCCATTCATCCCCATGCTGTCAAAAAGCCGTCCCGCCGCCTGCCGCACTGCCAGATCGTCTTCCAGCTGCGCCGTGTCCTGGCAGATAAAATCATCCAGCACAGCGAGAAACACTTCCCGCCAGCCCTCGCCATCTTCCGGTTTTTCAAGCGAGGCTGACAGCCGGGAAAGGCATCGGATAAAGTGCCACAGGCTCCCCAGCTGTGCCGCTTCCGTTCCTTCCGGGTTCCCGGCGGGAAGCCGTGTGCCGAAAGGCATCCGGGCATCAGCGGGCAGGGCATACGCCAGGAAAAGTCGGTAAAAGCCGTCATGAAAGCTGCGGCTGTCATCCATCGGCAGGGAGAGCGAGCGCTTCTGCTCCCCATCCAGCCCCCAGCAGATACCCGCTTCCTCCAGCCACCCGTACACCTGGTCTGCCGCACCCTGCAGGCCAAAGCGCTTTGCCACCAGCGGCTGCAACAGCAGGTCGTACACATCGGCCGCCGTAAAACGCGACGCCGCCAGCGCAAAAATATCCATTACCGCGCGGGCCACCGGGTTGATCCGGCTTGCGGCGCGTCCCATGATGCGGTAGGGAATCCGTGCACCGGACGGCGCATTGCCAAAAACCGCATCCACCAGCGGCGCGGCAGTGTCCACATCGGGCGTCACCACCAGGATATCGCCGGGGGCCGGGGGATCATCCGAAGCAAACAGGGCCAGGAGCTGGTCATGGAGCACCTCCACCTCACGCATCAGCGAGTGGCACACATGCACTTCCACGCTCCGATCATCCGGGGCGATCGCTTCAAGAGCCGGTTCTTCCAGCGCCAGTACCGCCTCCTGCAGGCGGCCCAGCAGCGAAACGGCCGGATTCCCGGTATCGGGCAGAAAATCCCAGTCATGCCCGAGATCCATCAAAAGCGACAGGTGCGATTGGGTTTGCTTTCCCCATGCCGCCAAGAGCGCATTGCCCGTTTCATGATACGTTTCCTGCCCGGTTTTTTTCATAACAGCCAGTCGTTTTTCCGGCACCACATCAAACCAGAATTCGCGGCACGGGTTCAGGACATACAGGTCCACCTCCACCCATTCGCTGATTTTCTCCAGCATCTGCAGGTACTGTGGGGCAATCGCCGGCAGGCAGAAAACCGACAGCCTTTCAGGAAGAAAGCCCGCCTTTTCCCTGCCAGCCTCCAGCACCTCAAAAAAACGTACGCCCGGATGCACACCGTCCGAGCCGGTTTGTGCCTCGATCCTGCGCCACAGCGCCGCTTGCCAGGCAGCATCCGCTTCCTCCACTTTCCCGCCTTTTTTTGCCGGGCGGGGAAGGGTGAGCGTCTTTCCCTCAAACCAGGCATAAAGCCAGTCCGGGCGGTAAGTCAGGTACGCTTCAAAAAGCGAGGCCAGCGTGGCAGCCAGCTCGAAGCGCCCCGCCTGGTCGTTGCGCTTAAGCCAGTTTGCCAGGCGCGGATGGGAAGCAACAAAGTCCCCATCTTCCAGGATATGAAAAATCCGCCAACTGAGCACATCCGCCGCATAAGGCGATTCGGCGGCAACCGGGAGCACTTTGCGGATCGTTTCCCAGAACCACTGGGCCAGATAGGAAAAGCGCACATTGGCGCAGATACCGCTGGTGTCGGCAAGGGCAAGCGACAGGTGCCGCCGCATGGCCGCGCTGGGGACAATGACTTCCTCTGCCGCAAAAGGCGACGCCATGGATGCGCCCAGCCTGGCCGCCAGCCGGGCTGCCAGCGTATCAAGGCGGTGCGACATCGTCACATTCATCATGCGGTGAGAAAAGAGAGGCATAGCAACATTAGGGTTATCCCTAATAATACCTGTCTTTTAGCAGATAATGTTACCTGCCTTTTCATGCAGAGATGGCAAATCTTGACTCCGTACAAGAAGTTTTTGAAAGGCACTGGCTTACAATGACCGTTCGAAATTTATCAAGACCTCCCATCAACCTGCTTAAAATGCCAGCGAAAAAGAGGAAACAATGAATACCAAACCCGTACTGACACTGGACGAGGCCCGGCAAATCATGGCCGCCGCAGAAGAAGAAGCCAGCAAAAACAGCTGGAGTGTCGCCATTGCCGTCGTTGATGACGGCGGCCATCTCCTCTGTTTCGGACGCATGGACAATGTCGCGCCCATCGCCTCCTATATCGCGCCCAACAAGGCCAAGACCGCCGCCATGGGTGTACGCGAAAGCCGTATCTATGAAGACATGATCAACAATGGCCGCTATGCCGTGCTTTCCGTGCCCCATATCGAAGGGCTGCTGGAAGGCGGCGTGCCTATCATGGTCGGCGAGCAGTGTGTCGGTGCTGTCGGTATTTCCGGCGCCAAGTCTCATGAAGATGTCATCATTGCCAAGGCAGGGATAGCAGCGCTTGATATAAAAGCGTAAAATTTCTGCCAGCATAAACCACCACTGGTATGGTTGATATCCGTGGTGGTTTTTTTGCGCATTTGTCCCGTCAACCGATTGCGAAAAGCCACAGACCAGACCCATGCTTGAAGTTGCCAATATCGTCCTGCCGGTTTTTGCGCTGATTGCCCTGGGATACGTTTTCCGGCGCACCGGCATCATGTCGGCTGCCGCCATCACCGAACTCAACCGTTTTGTCGTCTACCTGGCGCTCCCGGCACTCACCATCGACATCATCATCAGCAGCAGTATTGAGGCGCTGTGGCAGCCCGGCTTCATTATTGCCTTTGAGATTGCCGTGGCTGTCCTCTTCATTCCCGTCCTCCTGTTTCACTGGATGAAAAGCAAAAACCTGGCCAGGGCCACCATTGACGCCACGGCAGCATCCTACGCCAATACCGGCTACATCGGCATCCCCCTGTGCCTGCTCGCTTTCGGCAAGGAAAGCCTCCCCCCGGCCGTCATTGCCGGTATCCTCACCGTTTCCTTCAACTTCGCCTTTTCCATCATCCTCATGGAAATCAGCAGCAAAAAAGGCGCAAGTATCGGGGCCGCCTTCAAAGACCTGGCCGTCTCCCTCATCAAAAACCCGCTCATTGTCTCGCCCGTCATCGGTGGCATCATGCTCGCGTCCGGCATCCATTTTCCGGGCAGCGTGACCCAGGGCATCAAGCTGCTGGGATCGGCAGCCTGTCCCTGTGCGCTCGTTGCCACCGGCCTTTTCCTGGCACAGAAACAGGAAACCACCAGTGCGCTCGTCTCCATCGAGCTGGTTTTACTCAAGCTCATCGTCCAGCCGCTCATCGCCTGGTTTTTTGCCTACCACGTCTTTTCCATGCCCGGCATCTGGGCAAAGACCGCTGTCATCCTTTCCGCCATGCCCACCGGCACCGGCCCCTTCATGCTCGCCGAAATGTACGGCAAAGGCGCTGGCATCGCCTCGCGCACCATCCTGCTTTCCACCATTGGCTCTGTCATTACCCTCTTTATCTGGCTCAGCGTGCTGTAGAAGGGGCGTTTCCACGGGGGCATGTCCCTGACAAAGACGCTTGTCCTTGCGCTGTTTTTTCGTTATGGTGGCGAAAACAGGCATCCCCAAAAAGAGCCCCGCATAAAGGCAGGATAAAATCACCCCATGGCAAACGAACTCACAGACGACATCAGGCGCATTATCAACCAGGACTGGCGTGTCGGGGTGGAAAAGGAAGAGGGCATCCTCGTCTATGATGTCCGCTCCCGTATCGGCAATGCCATGCGGGCAGACGAAGCCTGGTTTGTGTACCGCAAAAGTACCGGAAAAAGGGGCAACTGGGCCGTGGCTGAGCCGAAGATCTTTACCGAAGTCCGCATGGAAGACGTGTGCTACTGCTACAACCAGTCGCTGGGCAGCCATTACCTGGCGAAGGGGTTGGAGGGGGAATATGATGTGTAAGGGGGCCGTCGCGTCACCACAGCCCCATCACTCCGGCAGTTTCACGATCCCCGCTTCCTGCCGCTTCCTCTCCCGCCAGAGCTGCCAGGAATTGATGAGGTTCTGCCACACCACGTAAGAGCCGGCGCCTACCGCCGTAATCGGTGTCAGGTAGGTGTGCGCCACCCAGATGGCAAGGATGGTGTTTTTCTGTCCCAGCGCCTGCCCGCCGGTGATCCGCTCGCCATAGACGGCGCCGATTTTCTTGCCCAGGAAAAATTGTCCGCAGCATACCAGCAGCGCCCCGGCGGCAATCCAGATTTCAGTCATCCCCTCAGCCGGTTCGTTCACCAGCGTATTCGTCGTCTGCGCCATGACAATCATCAGCGCCACCGCCCAGAGGTAAAAAGATGCCCTGTGCATGGCAGAGAGCTTCCTGTGCACACGCGGCAAAAAACGGTGCAGGACGACAGCCATAACGAAAGGTGCCACCAGCAGCGGCAGCACGCGTCCGAAAATCATGAAAAAGGCCGCCCAGAATCCCAGGCTTTCGTACATGGGGTGGATGGCCGGAAAGAAAAGCGGTACCGCTATCGCCGTGCCCAGGTTGGATAAAATCGTAAAGCTCGTGAGGCTTGCCGCACTGCCGCCCAGCTTGTCGGTGATGACAGCCGCTGCCGTTGCCGTGGGCGCCATCACGCAGACCATGGCGCCTTCGGCGACCAGCACATTGAAGGGGGCCAGGGCAAAATACACCCCCATCCCGCCGACGATCTGGATAAGCAGCAGCCACGCATGCTCCATCTTGAAACGGATGTCAGACAGCGGGATGCGGCAGAAGGTCAACAGCAGCATGACAAAGATCAGGTAAGGCGTGATGGGCGATAAAAAGCCGATTACGGGAAAGCCTGCCGCGCCCGCGACCATCGCCAGCGGCAGGGTCCAGTTCCTGATAAAAGCCAGTATCTTCATGTGCCGTTTAATTGGGTTCCTGTCAATGAAACCATACCCCGTCATGGAAAAAACACAAAGAAAAACCCGCATGTTTGCGGGTTTTCCCCATTCTTTTGCCGGTGCTCAGGAGGCCGGTTTTGCTTCACCCCCTGGTGCGGCAGCGGGCTTGTCCGCCGGGTCTTCCTGTGCAGGCGCTGCCTCAGCCGGTTTTTCCACTGGCTCAGAGGCGGTGCCTGCCGCTTTCGGCTCTTCCGTTGCTGCTGGTACCGCCGCCTTGTTGTCCGGTGCCGCTTTTTCCTCCACTGCCGGTTTTTCCACCGTTACATCCGCTTTGGGCGCATCCCCTTCCGGTTTGGCTTCCTCTGCCTTTTTCGGCTGGGGTTTTTCGCTGGTACGCACCTTCAGGCTGTCGATATCAGTGGCTTTCGCGTCGTCATACTTGCGGATAATCTCCGTTTTCAGGTTGGCAAGGCATTCTTCCCGCCCACCCGTCATGCACACCGAATCCGCCGTAAAGGCACCGCCTGCCTGGTAGTAGGTGACCAGTTTTTGGGCAATATCCTCGTTCACTTCCTCCTTACCCGCGTAGATATTGGCCAGGCGCTCCTTTAGCGGTTCCTGCTGGTTTTTCAGTTGGCTTCTGACCGAGGCGTAATAGTCGGTGGCAGCCATGCACTTGTCAAAAGCCACCTCCACCCAGAGCAGGTAATCGTTTTTCCGTTCCGTTGCACTGGTAAATTCCCGGCAGATAACCGTTGCGCTCGAATCCTTTGAATACGTCGGGTAGGGGGTGGCGCTGTAGTATTCCGGGTCAAAGCGCAGTGAGAGCTTGCCGGCAAACACCATGTTTTTTGCCCGGTCTTCCTTGTGGAAAGACATGCCGTACTGCGTGTCCGCATTGTGATCCAGGTTCCAGGTGATGGAAAGCCCTTCGGAAAGTTTCAGCGGATACTGGTCTTGCGCATCCACAAAGTCACGCCGGAAATCCTCCAGGATGGCATCTGCCGCTACCGTGTCGTCCGGATTCACGATAGGAACAGGGGAGAGCGAGACAAAATCCGAATTGATGCCATTGGTGATCAGGTCATCCAGTACCAGGATCGTGGCAAAATTGATCTTGCCCTGATTGAGCCCCTGGCTGGACTCTTCC
>JAAZED010000179.1 GCA_012512465.1 Oxalobacter sp.
GGCGCATTCCACACTGAAATGTCACAAAATTATGCCTTTGGCAAGGAATGCTATGTCGGTGGTGTTACCCCGAAAAAGAGAGGGACCACCTTCCTGGACATTCCGGTCTTTGAGACGGTCGCTGAGGCAAAAAAACAGACAGGCGCAACCGTTTCTGTCATCTATGTGCCGCCTCCGTTTGCTGCTGCCGCGATTGATGAAGCGGTTGAAGCGGAAATGGACCTGGTCATCTGCATTACCGAAGGTATCCCGGTTCGTGACATGATTCGCACCCGTGACAGGATGAATGGCAGGAAAACTATTCTTGTCGGCCCGAACTGCCCGGGTATCATCACACCGGATGAGCTCAAGATCGGCATCATGCCTGGTCACATCCACAGAAAAGGCAACATTGGCGTGGTTTCCAAGTCAGGCACCCTGACCTATGAATCTGCCGGTCAGCTTGCCGAGTTTGGCCTGGGACAATCCACGGTTGTTGGCGTGGGTGGTGACCCGGTCAATGGACTCAAGCACATTGATGTGCTGAAGATGTTCAATGATGATCCGGAGACGGAAGCCGTCATCATGGTTGGCGAAATCGGTGGCAATGATGAAGAGACTGCTGCAAGATGGGCAAAGGACAATATGAAAAAGCCGATTATCGGTTTTATCGCAGGTGTCACTGCGCCTCCGGGAAAGCGTATGGGTCATGCCGGTGCCATTATCTCTGGCGGCAAGGGTACGGCTCAGGAGAAACTCGCTGTGATGGAAGAGTGCGGGATTACCGTTACCAGAAATCCAGGCGAAATCGGAAAGACCCTGAAATCCGTTCTGAAGTAAAACGATGGTTTTCATATCCCTGGCCTCTTTGTGAGGTCAGGGATTTTTTTATGGAACCGCTGATTAACGCAGCAATTCGTTCGCAAAACACGTTAATCAGCGGTTCCTGATGTGCTCTTTATTTGCCCTGTTTCGATGAATTCGAGAAGCAGCATCAGTGCATGTTCCACACTTTTTTCCCGTACGGTCTGACGGTCACCCGAAAAGCACTGTCGCTCGGTATGTATCCAGTTATTTGCTGCCAGTCCGAACCAGACGGTTCCCACCGGTTTGGCTGGCGTTGCCCCGTCGGGGCCGGCTATGCCTGTGGTGGCTATCGCGATGGAACCGTTAGCGGCCTGCAGTGCACCTTTTGCCATGGCAGAAACGACTTCGCCGCTGACGGCGCCATATTGCCGGATCAGTGTTTCAGAAACATGGAGCATACTGGTTTTTGACAGATTGGAGTAGGTTACCCATCCGCAGTCAAACCATTGGGAAGAACCGGGAATATCTGTTATCGCTTGGGCAATTCCCCCGCCAGTGCAGGATTCCGCTGTGACGAGCGTTTCTTTTTTTCGGAGCAGTTCATTGCCCAGTCGGGTTGCCAGTTGAAAAATGTCTGTCATGGGAAATCCTGTCAGCAGGGTTATGACGTTATGCCAGGCAGGGCAAACGCCATCAGCACATAAGCGATTATGGCATAAATCGCAGCAAGGATATCATCTGCCATGACGCCCAGACCGCCTTTCAATTGGGCATCCACCTGGCGGATAGGCGGAGGCTTGGTCATGTCAAAGAGCCGGAAAAGTAAAAAAAGCCAGCATTGTCCCAGAAGGGTTGTGGGCATGAATATCAGCAAGACAAGCCATATCCCGATGATTTCATCCCAGACCATGCTGCCATCATCGGGACTGTTTAAGGCATTTCCGCTTTTTGTGCATGTCCAGATGCCCAGTATGAAACCCAGAACAACAATAATGCTCCAGGCCATCTGGGTAAAAACCTCAGGCCAGCTTGTTGTCAGAGCATAAAAAATCAGCCATCCGAAGAGTGTGCCGGCCGTGCCGGGCATGATGGGAGAAAGGCCACTGCCAAAACCCAGTGAAATGAAATGCGCCGGATGTGATAAAAGAAAACGCTTATCGGGCCTGATTCGGGATGATGGCGTTTGTGCTTCGCTCATGTCGTTGAAAAGTGGTCGAAAGATTTATCAGCAAAAGCCTGTGGTTCTCCTTTGGCATTGACCAGTCGCAGGCCTGCGGCTTTTTCTATGGTGCCAATCACTGCGACAGCCGTTCCCGTCTGCCGGGCCGCTTCAAGTATGGCAGTGCGGCTGGATACGGGCGCTGTAAAACACAGCTCATAATCATCGCCCCCGGCCAGCATGCAGCGCAACTGGAAATCATGCGGCTGGTCATGAAGAACCTGCCCGGCTGGCAGGGTATCAATGTTGATGGTTGCCCCTGCTTTGGAGCGGTTCAGGATATGGGATAAATCACCAATCAGGCCATCAGATAAATCAATCGCAGCATGGGCATGCCGGCGGATTGCCATACCCAGTTCGACGCGCGGGGTCGGCATCTGGAGATGGGTTAAGGCGTCTCCCATGACTTCAGCATCCAGAGAGATAGTGCCTTTCAGAAATTCCAGTGCGGCGCGTGCTTCTCCCAGTGTGCCGGAAACCCAGATGTCATCACCCACTCTGGCCTGATCCCTTCGCAGTGCTTCGCCGGATGGCACTTCCCCTAACACGGTAATACAGACACTCAAGGGCCCGCGGGTGGTATCCCCTCCAATCAACTCACAATGATGTTTTTCAGCCAGTGCGAAAAGTCCCTCGGAAAAGGGTTTCAGCCAGGCTTCATCAGAAGCCGGTAATGAGAGCGCAAGGGTAAAGGCAACAGGTCTTGCGCCCATGGCCGCGAGATCAGACAGGTTAACCGCCAGTGATTTATGTCCCAATTGCCTGGGATCGGTATCAGCAAAAAAGTGAATACCCGATACCAGCATATCGCATGAGATGGCAGTTTGCATCCCTGGCTTTGGCGTCAAGAGCGCACAATCATCGCCTATGCCCAGGGTAATATCCGGTGTCGGACGAGTGAAAAAACGGGCGATGAGATCAAATTCAGAGGGCATGTTGAATCCGGGAAAAGAATTTTATGGTGTTTTTTTCAGGTCAGAATCAATACAAAAGGCAGTGTAACGGGGTGCGGCACAGGAATCAATTTTATATGCCGGTGAATGATCCAGTTTATAATACATGCAACGTGATGTTGTGCCGATGATTTTTTATTCTGTGTGCATACTCACCTTCTATCGTTATTAATGAATGAAGTGTTGCCTGGTGTTGATGCGGGCAAACACTTTATCAGGGAATTTTCCAGCTTATGACTCACCCTCAGTGGATCGAATATACAGGTGCCGCACTTTTTCTTTTTGCGGTATTGCATACTTTTTCGACCAAATTTTTCATTCGCCTGGCACACAGGGAAACACGCCATGCCGGGCTATGGCATCTGCTGGGTGAAGTGGAAGTGGTGTTCGGTTTCTGGGCATTTATTCTGTTGGGATTTCTTGCGGTTGCCAATGGTTCAATGGCTGCCGTTGAGTATCTGGATGCCCAGAATTTCACAGAGCCGTTGTTTGTCTTTGTCATTCTTGTCATTGCCGGAACCCGCCCTGTTCTCCAGGCGGCACGTCTGCTGATCAATATCCTGGATCGCCTGATTCCGCTGCCCAAAAGTGTTAGTTACTACTTTCTGTTGCTGGCCGTTGTGCCGCTGCTGGGCTCTTTCATTACCGAGCCGGCAGCCATGACACTGGCAGCACTCATGTTGCGGGACCGGTATTTATCCCGCCGGATTCCCGAATCCATGAAATACCTGACCTTTGCCATTTTGCTGGTCAATGTGTCCATTGGCGGCGTATTGACGCCTTATGCTGCTCCTCCCGTATTGATGGTGGCGGAAAAATGGGGATGGGGGATGGATTTCATGCTGAGCATGTTCGGCTGGAAAGCCGCGCTGGCGGTATTCATCAATGCTCTGGCAGCAACCTGGATATTCAGGCGTGTCCTGCTTCGCCTGGACGATCTTGAAGATGATTTTGAGATTGGTGCTGTTCCACCGCTTGTGATGGGGATCCATCTGGCTTTCCTGGCAGGAACGGTTATTTTCAGTCACCATCCCGCCGTGTTTTGGGGGCTTTTTCTTTTCTTCCTTGGATTTACCGAGGCATACAAACAATACCAGAGTCCACTGATGCTGCGGGAAGGGTTACTTGTTGCCTTTTTCCTCGCCGGCCTGGTTGTGCTTGGAAGTATGCAGAAATGGTGGCTGCAGCCTATTCTGGCCGGGATGGATTCCCTGATGCTTTTTATTGGTTCCACGCTGTTGACGGCAATTACGGATAATGCGGCATTAACCTATCTGGGTTCTCTAGTAGAAGGACTGTCTGATGATTA
>JAAZED010000180.1 GCA_012512465.1 Oxalobacter sp.
AAGCCGTATTTTCCAGCGGCAGGCATTGTAATGAATGCGGCAATACTGCAGTGATCCGCAAGGATGGCTGTGATTTCTGCATTGCCTGTGGTGCCATAGGAACCTGTGGATAAGGCTTTTCCAAAGCGGTGGGAGCCGCCACAGGCAAGCAAAAACCTGACGTCAGTCAGGTTTTATATACAGGAAAGAGCGCTCAGCGGATATGATTGACTGTATTTCCCCGTATTGTGCGCTCTCCGGGAGGGCCGTCTTCTTTGGCGCCAATGACGAGTGCGCCATAGGGGCAATACCTTTCGGGGATGTCGAGCTTTTCCCGGTATTCAGCATCTTTGGATCCCTGAAAAAGAAAAAGCACGTAATTGACCCAGCAGGTACTGTAACCCAGGGATTCAGCCGCAATCATCATGTTCTGGATGGCAGCGGCACAATCGGATTCCACCATTGGTTCATCAGGCCCTGAGACAATAATGAGTAATGGCGCATGATGAAAAATACTGTAGTTTTCGCTTTGTGCCATCAGGCTGAGATAGCGGTCTTTGACGCCGACAGCAACAGCTTTTGATTCCCGGTTCATGTCAGCCATCAATTCCTGTGACTGAACCACGGTAAAGTGACGTTCCTGCCGGTTCATGGAGCAGGGAGCCAGCCTGCCGGCTTCAAGGATGGCTTCTGCCATATCATCCGGTACCCGCGTTTCCTGGAATTTTCTGATGGAACGGCGTTGCCGGATCAATTGCAAAGTCTCATTCATCGCTCAACTTTCTAAAATGGATGTGGCATCAAACGGTTTTTTTGACACTAATATATCACTGCCTGCCCATCCTTGCTGTTGCCAGATCCCCTGTTTTACTTTTCCAGCCGTCATCCTGCTGTGCTGACGGCGTATTGTTTCCCTGTTTTTTCCTTTTCCTGTTGTGGCTTTGCAAGGCGCAGATGTGGAAATACATAAAAAATTTCATGTTACCCCTTGAAAAAATAGCGAATTCTGCCGTAATAAGTGAATTGAACAGGTGGAACTTTGCTGTTTTGCAGGACTCTTTATCAACGATATCCATTTCATACTGCAAAAACCGGAGTAAAAACATGCTGTCGAGTACTTATGTACAGGTTGCCATGCAACTGGAAAATGATCGCTTGCGGGAAGATCTGTCGCGTTTGAAACGCTGGGCAGAAGACTTCTGTGAGAGTGGGAAATACCAGCAGGAGGCGCTGGAAAAGCTGCTCCTGCTTGCTTATCCGTTGCACAGCCAATGCTGTCTCCGGCGACTGGAAGTTCACTTTCTGCCTGAAATGCAAAAGCAGGTACCGGAAAGCAGCAGGCTGATCGCTGATCATGAGGTACTGCACCAGTCTTCAGCCAACCTGCATGCGGCTGTCTGCCTGAGCCTGTATCAGGTCTTGAAAGAAGGAGGCAATGCCAGTGCCGTATCAAAGGCGCTGGTGGAGCAGTACTGTCAGACAATGTTTCAACTGCTTGAAATCGAAGAACGCCTGATTTTCCCGTTGGCTCAGGAGAATATTCCCCGTGAAAGCTGGTTTTCCCTGGCCAGAATATTCATGCGCGAGCAGACTGATGAAATCAGCCGCCATGTCGTTATTGATCTGGATGATGACCATCTGGAGAAATATTGCCCTTTATCAATAAATGGGCGTGACGAAAAAGCAGATTCAGGGTTAAAATATAATCTATCAGATAACTCCGGCTTACAAGGCTTGGAATTGTCTTCTCTGCATGTTGGAAGCGGACAACTCCCGCCATCCAATTTGACGCGGATACATGGTAAACCGGTCGTTCAGCAAGCACTCCTTCAAAACAGCTGACGACTTCCTGGAAGTACTGCCGTCTGTTTTACCAGACAGGCCGGCAAGGTATTTCCGGTATATCTCAAAAAGATTAACGGGTGAGGTTGATATGAAAAGATTTATATCCAGGCATCATGCTGCCTATTTAAAACGCATTTACATGAAAACGGAATTTGACCGCCAACTGGTGATGGGTATCCATAATCGCAAGGCGGCCATGTACGATATCCTGGCAGAACGTGAGCAATTGCCAAAATCCTATGATATGCACCGTCATTGCACCAGCCAGTGCTACTGCGGCAATTAACGATGGGATGTCTTTGCAACTGACCGGTTTCCGGTTGGTTGCAGTTTTCCCCTCCTGAAAGTATTTTTCCGCAATATTTCTGTTTTCCGGAAGGCTGATATCTGGCTGTAATCCGCGGATTTTTTTATGAGAGCATAAAAAAATCGTTTTCTTGTCTTTTTGAGAAGCGCTTTTTGCAGAGTCTTGTTATCATGAATGTCCTCGCAATGTGATTGCCGATTTGGATTTCAGGTTTATGTTTGATTTTTTATTACAACGCTTCGGGAAAAAACAGCCTGATTCCATTTCATTTTCAGAAGAAAAGAAAAATGCCCGGCAGGCAGCAGCCAATGAAGTGCGGCAGGCAGCAATCCAGCAGGCTGAGGCATTGCCTGATGATGAGAATGAGGCGGCCGCATTCATTTTGCAAAGTTCATCGGCTGATGCCCGTTTTATTGCGGCACAAAAAGTCCATTCCAAAGTCCTGCTGGAGCAGATCAGAAATGCCCTGCGAAATACTGACCGGCGTGTCACCCGCCTGGTGCAGTCCAGGCTGGACGCGCTTTCACAGCGCGAGAAGCAGCAGGAACAGATCCTGGCCTGTGTTGATTTAGCCAATCACCTGAAAAATGAAGTTCACTTGCTCCCCAATCTGGTGGCAGATCTTGATCGCCAGTGGGATACCGTTAAAAAAGCAGATGCTGATGATGCGGGGCTTGTGCAGCAATATGAGGCCATTCGTGACGCAATCGGGCAGCGCCTGTCGGATCAGGCGGCATTGCAGCGCGAGGTCATGGATACGCTTTCTGCGTTAAGGCAGCTTGAAGAAGAAGAGGCAGCGCTGACCCCGCCAGAACGGGAAGCCCGGCTCACCGTACTGTTGGCATTATCCGAAAACCGGGTTCAGTCGCGTGAGTGGACTGCGTTGCCGCGGCACCTGATCAATGACGTTGACGAAGCGAAAGAGCGTCTTGCTGGCAATACACAGCAGCACAGGCAAAACCATGAAGCGCTGGCGGTACGCATAGAGATGCTGGCGGCATGGGAAAGTGCGGATCTGTCGACTTTGACGCTGAAGGATCTGCAGCAGCAATGGCGGGCGTTTCCAGTCGGAAATGATGATGAACGCCTGTCTGATCTCCAGGCAAGATTTGATGCGCTTGCTGCCCGGGTTTCCCGGGACGACAGGCAAGAGCACGAAAAAACCGGGCAAAAACTCTCTTCCACCGAAATCGAATCACTTTTTGCCTATTCCCTTTCTCTCATGAAAAAAGCCATTGAGGAAGGATCAGTTCGTGAGGCAACACAGCAAAGCGAGCGGATAACGCACCTGGATTTTTCTGTATTTGAGCCGTCTTTCGAACAAAAGGCCATGCTGGTTCAGTTGCGCTCTGAACTCAGAAATCTTGCTGATTGGGCACGATGGGGAGGACATGCTTCCCGCGAACAACTGCTTCGCATTGTAGAGGCACTTCCCGGAAAGAATTATCCATTGGAAGAGCTGGCTGCTGCGGTTGTCGATGCACGGGAAAAATGGAAAGCATTGAATGAATCTTCAGGGATGGCTTCCAAGAGCCAGTGGCAACAATTTGATGCAGCCTGTAACCATGCGTATGAGCCGGTCATGGAATATGCCCGTTCACAGGCCGTTGCACGTGAACAGAATAAAAAGAAAGCGCAGGCATTGGTAGACAGTGCCCGGGAGATCCTTTCAACGCTGAAGCTGCCGCCCGAAGAAAATGAGATGAACTGGCGCTCGCTGGTTGAATATCAGAGACAGGTACAGCGCACATGGCAGCAGATCGGGCCGATTACCCGAAAAGAGAAAAAACGGCTGAACGCCGAGCTTGACGCGGTTATGCACCCTTTGGATGAATTGCTGAAGGAAGAGACGAAAATCGAAGTGCAAAGGCGAAAGGAACTGATAGAAGAAGTCAGAAATCTTGAGCCTCAGGACAAAAAATCAGGCCGGATGGCGCGGCAATTGCAGGAAAAATGGCAGGAAAGGGCCCGGGCGTTTCCCCTGGACAGCCGTGAGGACGAGAAGTTGTGGCAACAGTTCCGAAGTGCATCAGAAGCCATTTTTGCCCACCGCAGCAAACTGAATGAAGTGGCGGAAAAAGAGCGGCTGGACAGTTTGCGCGAAAAGGAAAAACTCTGCGAAAATCTGGAAACAAACCTCGCAGAAACGGTTGGAAAAATACAGCAGGCTCTCAGGGAGGCTGATGGGCAATGGCGCGGTGCCGGTCCTGTACCGAAGGAGCAGGAAGGTGTTATTCAAGAACGTTATAACGCCGCAGTGGAAGCCCTTCTGTCCCGGATGAGGACAATGCAGGAAGAAGAAAAAAACCGCCGGATTGCTGCGTTGATTGAGAAACTTTCTATTTGCCAGAAAGGGGAAAATGCCCTGCCGGATCAGCCTGAATTGGCCGATGAATTGAAATCCCTGTGGGAGTCACAGCCGTCAGATGAGTGGAAAAAAATGTTGCGCCCGCGTTTTGATGCAGCATTAAACGCACTGGCAGCCAGGGATGCAGCGTATGTCGAAGCACTGAAGTCCCGTCAGTCGCATCTTTCGGAGCAGTTGCTCAGGCTTGAAATTGCTGCTGCCATAGACAGCCCGCCCGAGTTTGCTGAAAAACGGCGGCAGGTACAACTGGAAGTCCTGAAGGATTCACTTTCAGGCAATCGGAATGTCTCTTCACACGATCAGCTCAATGCGCTGTGTATCTTGCCTGTACTCACCGATCCCCTGTCTGCAGACAGAATTATCAGGCTGGTCAAAAAGATCAAGGGTGCATAAGTTGAGTGACATCCCTAGGGTCAGGACGCGTTAAATTGCCTGCTGCAAAGCCGTTGTGCCCCAAATGGTGGTGTTGCATCGAAAAACGGGAACTTGATGGTGGCCAGCACTACCTGCGTCCCCATTTCCCGCTGCGCCGGGCCCTTTGCGCCAAAACGGCTTTTCGCAAACGGAAAATCAATGAGGCCTGATCCTAGTGCATGGCGTTTTTTGGGCCGGCTGCCGGATTGGTACTGGTATCCTCTGTAAAAACCTGGGCGACATCAACCCTGTCGAAATCGTATCCCTTGCCGCAGAAGTCACAATTCACAGTCAGTTTGCCCTGCTGTTCTTCCAGTGCCTCATTCACTTCGACTTCGCCAAGCATGCGAAACATATCGCTGACTTTCTGGCGGGAACAGCTGCATGAAAATATTGGTTGCTGAGGCTCAAAGGACAGGATGTCCTCTTCCCAGAAAAGACGATGCTGCAGGGTGTCTATATCCGTGCCGAGCATTTCATCCCGGTTTAACGTTGAAGACAGCGCAACCAGGTGATCCCATACCCGTGCTTCTTCTTCTGTTTTCTGGCTCAGTCCGTCTTCTCCTGTTTTTTCCGGCAGTTTTTGCAAAAGAAGACCGCGTGAAACCGAATCGTTGGCTGCCAGCCAGATACAGGTGCTGAGCTGCTCTGATTGCTGCATATAGTTTTCAATAACTTCTGCAAGATTTTCTCCTTCGAGCGATACAATGCCCTGATAGGGAAGCTGCCCCGGTACCTTGTCATTCATATCCAGCGTAATGACAAAGCGTCCTCGCCCACGGGCGTGCACCAATTGTCGAAGGGAGGCATCATCCGCAATAACCGCATCTTCTGCCAGCTTGGCAGTCGCCCGGACATGCAGACTGGAATCGCATTCGGCAACCAGCAGGCGAACCGGGCCATCGCCCTGTATCTGCATGATCAGTGAGCCATTGAATTTGATATTGCTGGCCAGTAAAACAGCAGCAGAAAGCATTTCTCCCAGGAGGCTGGTTACCGCAGGCGGATAGGCATGATTTTCCTGCACCTGCTCCCAGGCTTCGGTCAGGTCAACGAATTCACCGCGAACAGCGGCGTGTTCAAACAGAAATTTTTGCAGACGGTCTTTCATGATGTTATTTTCGTACCAGGAAAAGAGGCCATTTTACTCTGATACCGGATTCATGCATTGCGTGATCGTAAAACCACCCGGTTGGCTGTTATTTTTTTTCAGATTCCTGGTAGGTGAAATGTTCTCTGCGGGCATCATCTATCGGTACCTGCATCAACCATTCCTTATACTGCTGCCGGTTCTGGATATAATAGTTGGCTGCGCCCGGAATTCTGCGTGCGACTCTTTCATCCAGCTTTTTGGTCATTTTCACCGGTGCCCCCATCAATTGCAAGCCGGGCTCAAATGTCTTGTTTTCGGATACCAGTGCACCGGCAGCCACGAGCGTATTTTCCGGAATGACCGAGCCATTCAGCACCGTGGCCCGTACGCCGATAATGACGTTGTCACTGATGGTGCAGCCGTGGAGCATGGCCATGTGGCCAATGGTGACGTTTTTCCCGATTCTTAAGGGCTGGCCGGGATCGGTGTGCAGGATGGCGCCATCCTGCACGTTGGAACCTTCACCGATAACGATGAGATCATTGTCACCCCGTATGACCGCATTGAACCAGACAGAGGCGTTGGCTTCGACAACGACATTGCCGATCAGGGTCGCGTTGGGCGCGATGAAGGCTGAGGGGTGAATTTGCGGAATATGCTCTTTTAAACGGTAGATATTGGCCATAAATTTTCCTGTCAGTTTGGGGGGGACATGCCCGTTGACGTTA
>JAAZED010000181.1 GCA_012512465.1 Oxalobacter sp.
ATATTGAACTCACGCATGATGTTGAAATCATCAATCCGGAGCATGTGATTGCCCATCTGACAGAAAGCGGCAAGCTGGACATGCAGATCAAGATTGAAGCGGGTCGCGGCTATGTGCCGGGCAATGTGCGTCGTCTTTCGGAAGATGCCAACAAGACAATCGGCCGGATTATTCTGGATGCGTCTTTCTCACCGGTGCGTCGCGTTTCCTATTCTGTGGAATCCGCCCGTGTTGAGCAGCGTACCGATCTGGACAAGCTGATTATCAACATTGAAACGAATGGTGTCATCACCGCTGAAGAAGCGATTCGTCAGTCAGCCCGTATCCTCGTTGACCAGTTGACCATTTTTGCCGCACTTGAAGGCACAGAGACTTCTGCTGAAGCCATGTCGCAGCTGCCGCCGGTTGATCCAGTTCTGCTGCGTCCGGTTGATGATCTTGAGCTGACTGTCCGTTCAGCCAACTGCCTCAAGGCGGAAAACATCAATTACATTGGGGATTTGATCCAGCGCAGTGAAAACGAGTTGTTAAAGACCCCGAATCTGGGCCGCAAATCCTTGAACGAGATCAAGGAAGTGCTGGCTTCCCGTGGTTTGACTCTGGGCATGAAGCTGGACAACTGGCCGCCACCGGGGCTTGAAAAATAATTTTCACGTTTTTTTATAACACCACCGGCCCGCGGCAACGCCGATAGAAGAGCTGGATTTAAGATAAAGAGGTAATATCATGCGTCATCGTCACGGGTTGAGAAAACTCAACCGTACTTCATCCCATCGCCTTGCCATGTTGCGCAACATGAGTGTTTCGCTGCTGCGCCATGAGGCGATCAAGACCACCCTGCCAAAGGCCAAGGAATTGCGCCGGGTCGTTGAACCGCTTATTACGCTGGGCAAGAAGGAGTCAGTGGCCAACAAGCGTCTGGCATTCAATCGTCTGCGTGACCGCGATATCGTTGTCAAGCTGTTTGGCGAGTTGGGTCCGCGTTATGCTAACCGTAACGGCGGTTATCTGCGTATCCTGAAGATCGCTAACCGTGTTGGCGACAATGCGCCAATGGCTTATGTCGAGCTGGTGGATCGTCCTGAACCAACTGTTATCGAAGGTGCATAACCTGCACTTCAGACGTATCCTGAAAGGCCGGAATATCCGGCCTTTTTGTTTTTCTGCTTCCCGGGCAGGATTTCGCGTAAACTGAACGGAAAAACTGTCTGGGAGGAAATCGTATGGATAACGTGATGCTGGTTTACAGTACGACACCGGATCTGGATACGGCTAAAAAAATAGCGCAGGCGCTGGTTGGCGAAAAGCTGGCTGCCTGTGTGGGCATGATGCCTGGATACCAGTCGGTTTATCGCTGGCAGGGGGCCGTTCTAGAAGCGTCTGAAGTTTGTCTGATGATAAAAACAACGAAAAACCAGTTTGCTGCGCTGTCTGAAAAGCTGGTGGCGTTGCATCCGTATGATGTACCGGAACTGATTGCCGTTCCGGTTACAGCGGGTTTGCCTTCTTACCTGCAGTGGGTGAAAGACGAGACGTCTGCCTGATCAGCCGACAGGAAGAAAACGTGCCAAAGAAAGCGAGATACCCATTGCCAGCGGGATGGAAAAGTTGTCATCCATCTTGATCTGCTTTTCATAGATTTCTGCCAGCATGGCGACGGTCAGGCCAAAGACGCCCATGATGGCAAAGGCTGGCGGCTGGCTGTAAATGTTGACAAAGAAAGCCAGAACAGCGGCTGAGGATATCCAGAAGGCAATGGCGCCTTCGATGCTTTTGGTGCCTTCGTTGATCTTGTGCCGGCCAAATTTTCTGCCGATCAATGCGGCGCAGGTATCCCCGATCAGCATGGTGGAAAGCGCCACCATGGAAATGGTGCGCTCAAAAAGCAAAGCCACCATCAGGGCTGCGGCGATAACGTACGGTGCGCCGCTCAGACGAAAGGTTTCTCCGGTTTCGCTTTCTCTTAACATGCGACTGAAAAAACGCCCGTAGGTTGATACCAGAAGCGGCCATTTCTTGTAATAGCCGTATTCAATCATCACCTGTCCGAAAAGCAGTACCGCAAAGAGACAGACATTCCATGAACGCGGAAGGATGCCCAGCGAAACGACCATCCAGAGTGAACTCAGATGGATGAGTTTTCGCAGGAGTTCCTGCCTGTAGCTGATCTGCTTTGCCATATGCGCATGGTTATCGTGACTTGACGGGATTAGGCTATTTTACAAAAAAGGGGTGGGCAATATCGAACGATGAAGCGGAATATTTATTCCGGCTGGTTTTCTTCTGACGCAGGATCGGTTCTGGAAAGACCGGTTAACTCCTGAATCCAGTTCGTTGCTTCTTCCAGGCCAACCCGTTTTGGCGCGGAAAAAAGCTGGGTGGTGAAAGGAAAGGGCTGTCCTTTTTCATCGACATAACTTTTCAGCGTGGTTTTTGTCTGATGCAGTGCCTTGCTGGATTCGTTCCGGTTCAGTTTGTCGGATTTGGTCAGAATGCAGTGAATCGGCTTGCCTGCACCGGCAAACCACTCAAGCATCTGGATGTCCAGCGGCTGGAACGGACGGCGGGCATCCATGAGCAGTACAAGGCCTGCCAGTTGTTGGCGTGTCATCAGATAGTCACCCAGCAGTTTTTGCCAGTGCAGCTTGGCGTTACCCGAGACTTCGGCATAACCATATCCCGGCAGGTCAACCAGAAACGCTTCGATTTCGTCTTCTTTTACCGGATCTTTCCTGTGCTGTGCCACATGCGCGCCACCGATGGAAAAGAAATTGATATGCTGGGTGCGGCCGGGGGTGCGGGAGGCATGTGCCAGATTTTTCTGGTTGCACAGGATATTGATGGCAGTGGATTTGCCTGCGTTGGAACGGCCGGCAAAGGCGATTTCCGGCACATCAAGCCGAGGCAGATCACGCAGGTGATTGACCGTGGTAAAAAAACGGGCTTGCCAGAGTCGTGACATAATCAGGGCAACACTTTCTCAAAGGCAAAGAGATCTTCTGCGGACTCGCGACGGCGAACCAGATGAACCTGTTCATGGTCGACAATCACTTCCGCAGCTTTTCCACGCGTGTTGTAGTTGGATGCCATGACCATGCCATAGGCACCGGCAGACATGATGGCGAGCAGATCGCCGGATGTCACGGCAAGGTCACGCTGCTTTGCCAGCCAGTCTCCTGACTCACAGATCGGGCCGACGATATCGTATGTGGCGGCTGCCATCTCCCGCTTATGCACGGGCAAT
>JAAZED010000182.1 GCA_012512465.1 Oxalobacter sp.
ACAGGCTGCGACGACATCAGGATCGCCGCATGGGATTTGGCCTGTGCGCCATCCTTGCTGTAATCCGTGAGCATGCCCAGGATAATATCGTCTTCAAAACGAAAGCGCGCCAGCATCATATTGGTCGAAGCCAGTTTTAACAGCTGCGCATTGGAAAGACTTTCCAAAAGCTCGGCAATGTCAATACTGATGCCCAGGCGAAAGATCGCCGCTTCCTTATCAGCACGAATCATCTGCTGGGTCAGTATCAGGTAGCTGAGATTCAATTCCCGAATCTCGGACATCATGTTTTCGATATTCATCTCTTTCTCCAGGTGTCAAGATTGCCTGATCCGGCAACCACAAATGTTGCCGTCACGAAACAACTTCATTGTGCAATTGCACCAGAGAAAGAGGGAATAGGAATAAGGCGGTATTTTTTGTCGGCGGACGACCAGAGGATTTGTAGGTGTTTGTCCTACAAACAGTTGACCAACCTTGATTTTTCCTGATTTTTCAAGAACATATCAAGCGTCAGCCTGTGGTTCGGCTTTTGAACATCGCTGCCTTTTTGTTACAAAAAGAAGCCTTTTTTCAAAAACCATCCGTTAAAAAAACGGTCTTTTCAGGGTCTTTTTACCCTTTCTACAACAGTTAACGTCCGTTTTCGGTGCAACCTTGGCTTTTCTCAATTTGTTTTTCACTGTTTCTTGATCCAGCGAAAAGCCTTTGTTTCGTTAACTCCTGCGGGGCGCATTTCCCCTCATCCTTATTGTTTTACGACAAACAAACGCAAAACTTTAGGGTTGAAATTAAAAAATCTGAAAATTTTTTTAATTCCTTACCCCAACCAAAATCTGGAGAAAAAGAACAGTGGCGAAAAAGTCTTGCCGGCTTGTTTCGTGGTCCAGACAATTTTTGACCCCTTTACGCCTGTCTACAACTCTATTACGGATGAAAAGGAGAAAACTTTAGGCTTTTTTTGAAAAAAATTGAAAAAAATCCCAACCAGACAAAAAGTTGAATAAATTCAATCGAATAGCGAAGAAATTTTTTTGCAAAAAACAAAAAAAGAGGCGGTTAGCGCCGCCTCTGATGGAATATTTTTGACAAATTTGCCTAAAAATCAGGCATCCCGCATGTACCGGGCAAGATAAATACTCTGACCGACAACAAAGACAAACATCAGCCCCATGCCGCCAAAGAGCTTGAAGCTCACCCATGTGGAAGTGGCAAAGCCGCCCCAGAAGGCCACATACAGATTGACAACCCCCATGACCAGGAAAAAAGCCACCCAGGCATAATTTAAGCGTCCCCAGACAAAATCAGGCAGACGGATCTGCTTTTCCATCATGAGGCGAACCAGGTTCTTGCCCATGGCGAAATTACTGACTAAAAGCACAGCGCCAAAGACCCAGTAAAGCACGGTTGGCTTCCACTTGATAAACTCCTCGCTCGCAAAATAAATCGTCGCTCCGCCAAAGATCACAATGATAAGCAGCGAGACCCAGAGCATCGGCTCCACTTTCCGCTTCCTGAGTTTCAGATAAATAATCTGGCCAATCGTCGCCACAATGGCAACTGCAGTTGCCAAAAGAATGGGCACGGTATCCGGTGCGGCCCCTGCATTGCCAACAAAGGCTGACAGATAACTGTCAGCTACGGCCTGCGCTTTTTCCGGGTTTTTCCCGGCCCAGGAAAAGACGCCAAAAAAGAGCAGAACGGGAAACAGGTCAAAAAGAAATTTCATTTTTAAATAGAGTCGGGCTTTTTCACGATTTTACGCCTTTTCGTCCCCGGTTTCAAAGCGTAATGCTGCTGAATTGATGCAGTACCGCAAACCGGTGGGCGGTGGCCCGTCATTAAAGACATGCCCAAGATGGGCATGACAGACCGCACAGATAATTTCTATCCGGCTCATGCCCAGTGAGTGGTCAGGCTTTTCAATCACATTTTCCGGATTGATCGCCTTGAAATAACTCGGCCAGCCACATCCCGATTCAAACTTTGCATCGGACTCAAAAAGCGGTGTGCCACAGCAAACACAATAATAGATGCCTTTTTGACGGTATGCCCAGTACTCCCCGGTAAAAGGCGCTTCGGTTGCCGCCTGGCGTGTGACTTTATATGACATGGGTGAAAGACTGGCCTGCCACTCTTCATCCGTCTTTTTGAATTTCGGTTCACTCATCAGATATCCCTCCTCATCACGAGGCATGACACCCCGCTTGAATACTTTATTCTGACAGAAAACCCGAATTCCTGCTTTTCACCCGCTGTTTTTCAAACCCGGTCAAACACCGCAATCGACTCCACGTGTGACGTATGCGGAAACATATTGACCACACCCGCCAGCTTCAGGGCATATCCCCCAACATTAACCAGCACACCGGCATCCCTTGCCAGCGTGGATGGATTGCAGGAGACATAGACAATACGTGAAGGCTTGAACTGTGCATATTCGCCTGTCAGTGCCGCAATAGTCTGACATACTGCCAGCGCACCATCGCGAGGCGGATCAACAAGAATGCGATCAAACCTGCCGGCAGATACCCATCCTTCTTCATTCATCTCAAAAAGATTGCGGGTAAAAAAATCCGTTTTTTCTGACAGGCCGTTCAGCCTGGCCGCCGCTTTTGCCCGTTCGGTCAAGGCCTCGCTGCCTTCCATGCCAACAACTTCTTTCGCCTGCCGGGCAATCGGCAAGGTGAAATTACCCAGACCGCAAAAAAGATCCCCTACCCTGTCATCGGGAAAGATACCCAAAAGACGTACCGCCTTTGAAACCAGGACCTGGTTTATCTGGTGGTTTACCTGCGTAAAATCAGACGGCTTAAAAGGCATGGTCACAGAAAATTCCGGCAGGCAATACTGCAACTGTTGCGTATCCGGGTAAAAAAGTGTCACCGTTTCCGGCCCTTTTGTCTGCAGCCACCACTGCACCCCATACTGATCGGCAAAGGTTTTCAGGCGGACCTCATCTTCCACCGATAGCGGCGCCATGATACGCAGCACCATGACAGTCAGGCTTTGCCCCTCCGCTTCGCCAATGGCCAGCTCAATCTGGGGTACCTTGTCATAAATCGACAGCGAACCAATCAGCTCACGCAAGGGAACCAGCATATCAGACACATGGGCAGGCAAAATCGCACAACTCGTCATGTCTGCCACAAAACGCGACTTGCGCTCGTGAAAGCCCACCAGCATCCCGCCTTTTTTGGGTACATGATTGACAGACAGGCGCGCCCGGTAACGGTACCCCCAGAAGGGCCCGTACACCGGCCGCAACATCCGCTCGGGATGCACACGACCGATGTGCCACAGGTTATCTTCCAGTATGCGTTGCTTGACAGCCACCTGCGCTGACGGCTCCATGTGCTGCATCGAACAGCCGCCGCACACACCAAAATGCGGGCATCGGGGTTTGACACGTAACACCGATTCGCGAAAAAGTCCGGTTATTTTTGCCGCTTCCCAGCTTTTCTTTTTCCGCCAGGACTCAAAGCCCACCCGCTCACCCGGCAGTGCCCCTTCCACAAAAATAACCTTGCCGGGCGTTCCGTCAGGATTCGCCAGATGCCCGACACCGCGCCCTTCGGTATCGAGAGATTCAATATCAATGATGTTTGGATTCATGGAAATAAAAACACCAGATGGGAGTTGCCATCTGGTGTTGGTGAAATAACGTGACTTATTGTTTCGGCAGATAGCCCAGCGGATCAACCGGCTTGCCCTGGCGGCGCACCTCGAAATGCAGCTTGACCGAATC
>JAAZED010000183.1 GCA_012512465.1 Oxalobacter sp.
GTGGAACGCTGTACCGCCTGCTTGGGAACGGTAATGGCATTTTCATTGATCGCCTGCTCAAGCTGTCCGCGGACATACATGCCGGGCAACAGGATGCCATCCGGATTCGGGAAAAGCGCCCGGATGGAGATTTCGCCGGTGGACGGGTCAACCGTGATATCGGAAAAGAGCAGTTTGCCCGGATGGAGGTATGGGGTACCGTCTTCCATGATCAGGGTGACTTTCAGGCCGTCTTCGGAAGCGCCTTTCAGAACGCCTTTTCGCATGGCCTGCTGCAGTTGGAGGAGTTCGGCGCTGGATTGGGTCAGGTTGAGGTAAATCGGGTCAATCTGCTGAATAACCGCCAAAAGCGTCACCTCACCCTGGCCGACCAGCGCGCCTTCCGTAACAATGGAACGACCAATCCGCCCGGAAATGGGGGCAAGAACCGTGGCGTATTCCAGATCCAGCTTGGCATTGATCAGCGAGGCTTTTGCGGAAGCGACATCGGCTGCAGCCTGTTTCTGGGCTGCCAGGGCATCGTCATATTCCTGCTTGCTCACCGCGCTGATTTTTACCAGCGGGATATAGCGCTTGTATTTGAGATCGGCCTGCATGAAGTTGGCTTCGGCTCGTGCCAGTGCTGCCCTGGCATTCTATACGGAAGCCTCATAGCTGCGGGGGTCGATGATGAAAAGCTTTTCTCCCTGTTTGACATCGGCGCCTTCTTCAAAGAGCCGTTTTTCCAGCACACCGGCGACACGGGCCCTGACATCGGAATTCCGGAAGGATTCCAGGCGGCCGGACAATTCGTTGATGACAGCAACCTGTTCTGTCTGGATGACAATATAAGCCGCTTCAGGTGCCTGTTGCACCTGTTGGGCCTGGTCTTTGCATCCGGAGAGCAGAAAAAGAGAAAAAACGAAGGTGCTGAAAAACGTGAATCGGAAAAATGATCTCATGGATTTTGGCAGAAGGATTTTTTTCGACAGTGTACCGTGTTATTAAGGGAAAAACGATAGTGGAAAGTAGGCTTTACAAAATGGGATGGATGAGTGCGGTAATTTAACATACAATCATGTATGTATGTTGCTTTTTATGTAACCAGAACTCAAGGCACCCAAAGAAGACAGGGAGAAGATGACGCGCGCTGCCAGAAAAAAAACACAGGAAACGCGGGACAGGCTGTTGGATGCCGCCGAGCGGGTTTTCAATGAAAAGGGTGTTTCCAATACCACATTAAATGATATTGCCGAGGCGGCCGGGGTTACCCGCGGTGCGATTTACTGGCACTTTCGTAACAAGGTGGATCTTTTTAATGCCATGATTGACCGGGTTCGCTTGCCGATCAGGGCCATGATCGAGGAGATTGCCGATGAAAAGACGGAAGATCCTTTGGGACGTTTGCGGGAAAAGTCCATTTTCCTGATGCGGGAAATCCTGGAAAACGACCATTACCGCAAGGTGATGACGATCCTTTTCCATAAATGTGAATACACGGACAATGCCAGTGAGTTTCTTGAATATTTCCAGGACTGGACGACACGCGCGCGCGGTACGCTGGTACAGGTTCTGACCAATGCCCGAAAGAAAAAGCAGCTTCCCGAAGATATTGATATTGATCTGGCAGGATTGACATTGCATGTGGCTTTCAACGGCCTGTTGAACAGCTGGCTGTTGATGCCCGAGAGTTTTAATCTGCTGGACGATTCCAGCCGCGTTTTTGAGGCGGTGTTTTCGATGTTGCGGCATAGTCCGCATATGCGGGTAGTAGGGGAGAGGCCGTAGTTACGCGACGGCGTGGCGCGTTATTACCCTTCGCGTGATGGCCTTCGCGTGGGTTTGTTCTTGCTATGAGAGACACCTTGAGATTGAATTCATCAGGCCGGTGGCTGACCGGCGGCAGCTTACTTTCTTTGTGCGAGTGTACAGACCGGATAGATAGGTAACGGATGTACGGAGACATGGGTAACACTTTTATTTTAAGTTTTATTCTTGCGTAAATCGAGTTTCATAAATCGCTGGTGGCAGAAATACACATCATAAAGGCCATCCTCATTGGCATTCGGACGCAATGCTATTGGCAAATCTTTTAGCTCGTTGGGCACCTTGAAACGAATTCCCTTGAACCGGGTTTCACCGTTCCAGCCAGGATAAACAACAACATCATCAGGAGTGTATTCAATAGGCTCAAGAAAACCGACAAAAGCACGTTGGCTGCTTTGATAACGTTTTATGGGGACTTCCATATCAAGCGCCTCATGCGGGCGCTGCTGGTTATAGACATGCTGCCATTTATCAAAGGATGTTTGCACAGATTTTATATCGCTGAAATACCTTCCCCTTAATACTTCAGCCTCAAGCGAGCGATGAAAGCGTTCCAGTTTACCGTTGGTTTGAGGGTGGCGTGGCCGACTGTGGCTTACCTGGATACCCAGGCGAATAAGCCAGATTGTCAGCTTTGAAATACCGTGTCCATGTTTACTTGGTGTTCCCCAGGGAGATCCATTGTCAGCGTTGATCCGCTTGGGTATACCATAACGTTCAAAAACGGACGATAGCAATGTCTGCACTGTCTGTGTATGGGTACGATCACAGGCATGTAAAAGCAGGTTATAACGTGAATGGTCATCCAGCAAAGTCAGAGGGTGACACCGTGCAGTTTGTGTTTCAAAGTGCCCTTTGAAGTCAATTTGCCACAAGTCGTTTGGTCTTTCATGTTCAAAGCGCCTCCAAGGGGTGGCTGCTTCGCTGGAGAAAGGGTCTATCAGTGCATGACGGTGCAGAATATCGGTAATCGTACTATGAGCAGGTACATTGGTATAACCGGCAGAAATCAGACAAGCCCGGATTTTACGCCCACCCCATACAGGGTGTTTCCTGCGAAGCTCGACTACAGCTTGCTCGAGTGGGGGAGATGTCCGATATGGCGAATGATCCGGTCTTCTTGAACGATCTTCTAATCCGGCAGTACCTTCTTCCTTGTATCGTTTCAGCCATTTGTATCCTGTTTTAGAACTGATCGTGAAACGGCGACACAGTTCCCGATGGGTGAGATCGCCCTTTTGGGCAAGTTCGATAAATTCTTGGCGCAGGCTCATAAGGTCTTTCGTGTTCCAGGACATAGTTCAACCTTTTGGGTAATTTTTATCTACCCAAAAGTGTTACCTATGTCTCCGTACA
>JAAZED010000184.1 GCA_012512465.1 Oxalobacter sp.
GCACACTGGTAATACTGTGCCCGCGACCAATCACCTGAAAAACAAACCGGTTGAAATTCTTGTCGATCGCCTTGAAATCCAGCTCATCCTCAACCATGATGCGGGAAAGATAATAAAGACCGGTTGCCAGCCTGAAAAAACCTACCGCCTGTTCGCGGTTATTGCCATACAGGCAGATATTTGTGAGCTTCTGCTTGACGTCATCGTCAAGCAGAAGATAGGAATAATAAGAGTATTTTTTCATTTCCAACCTCTTCGTTCGCTAACACGAACCCCAAAAAACTGTACCAGTTACTTGTTTACGGCAGGAAACTATCAGACTTTACAGCCTTTCGGCTTTTAATGCCTCCAAAACAGCCGGTCGCGAGTTCACGCGCGCCTGGAAAGCCTGTAATGACGGCCATTTCGCCAGATCGAGTCCGACAAAATCAGCATATCTTGTCACGGTAAAAAGATAGGCATCCGCCACAGAAAAAGTGTCGCCCAGCAAAAAAGCGGTTTGGGAAAGCTGGGACTCCACGACATCATAGTAGCGGTTAAGATTGCCCCGGAAAATCTCCTTGCATGGGTCCGGCATGGCCGGATTAAAAAACGGGGTGTAATTTTTATGCAGCTCGGTTGCAATCAGGTTCAGCCATTCCATCAGGCGATAACGCTGCATGTTTCCCGGCTCAGGCGCAAGCTTCCTGCCTGGTGCCTGATCAGCCACATACTGAAGAACGGCGGCACCTTCTGTGAGCACCTGCCCGTTATCAAGCTGCAATGCCGGAACAGCCCCCTTGGCACTGACCTGATAAAAATCCTTGCCGGATTCAGTCTTTTTTTCACGCAGATCCACCTTTTCCATGTCAAAAGCCAGCCCGGCCTCACGCAATGCAATATGAGTAGCCAGTGAACTTGCGCCTGGTGTGTAGTACAGTTTCATTGCCTCTTCCTTTCTTATGGTTGATGAAATGCCACCGTCTGCTTTAACTGATTATAGGGGCTATCCGCCGAAATGCCGTATCTTTCCCGTTGTTTTGTCCAATCTATCCGAACACAACAGTTATTGATACAATGTGGATTCGTCCATTTAGTTTGCCTAAAAATACAAATGGACGACCAAGCAATTCCGGGATACCGCCTGTTACTGATATCCCGTCAGGCCGTTTTTATTTTCATCAGCATTTCTTGTTTAATCAGGTTGGGAGACCTTTTATGAAACGAATCATGTATCTTTTTGCCGTGATCATATCCGGCGCACTGGTTTTATCCGGTTGTGAAAGCACAACATCTGGTGGGGTAACAGGCTCTTCGCGCAGTCAGCTTCTGCTGATTTCTTCCGAAGACGTCAATGCCGGCTCTGCCAAGGCATACAAGCAGGAAATGGACAAGGCACGTGCGGCCAATGCGCTGAACACCAATGCCACCTATACCAGGCGTGTCAATGTCATTGCCAAGCATCTGATCGCACAGGTTGGCGTATTCCGCCCGGAAGCAAAAAACTGGAAGTGGGAAGTCAATGTTGTCAACAGCAAAACGGTCAATGCCTATTGTATGCCTGGCGGTAAAATTGCTGTCTATACCGGCATTATTTCCGAGCTGAACCTGACAGATGACGAACTGGCAGCGGTTATCGGCCACGAAATGGCCCACGCCCTTCGCGAGCACAGCCGTGAGCAGATTTCGCAGGAAATTGCAAAACAGCAGGCCCTCTCCATTGGCGGCGCCCTGCTTGGCGCAGGCTCAACAACACAGGATCTGGCCAATGTCGCCAGTCAGTACGTACTCACTCTGCCGTTTTCCCGCACCATGGAAGCCGAATCAGACGTGATCGGCATGGAACTGATGGCACGTGCCGGCTACAATCCGGAAGGCGCAATCAGCATCTGGCGCAAAATGAGTGCCCTCTCCGGCGGTAATGAGCCATCTGAGTTCACCTCAACCCATCCGTCAGACAAGACCCGTATTGCCAACCTGGAAAAAGAACTGCCCAAGGTAATGCCGCTTTACGAAGCAGCCAAAGGCAAGGGCGCATCCAAAACGGCAGCAAAGAAAAGCCGCAAGTAATCCGTATCCAGGCTGGGCCACAGCCTGAAATGAAAAACCCTGCAGTATTCGCTCAAGGCGACTGCAGGGTTTTCTTATGGCGAAAGAATTCAAAAGCCAATCGGCAATGTTATTTACCACCCCATGAATCCCGCAGGGTCACAATCCGGTTGAAAACCGGCTTGCCTGGTGTGGAATCCTCGCGATCAGCAATAAAATAACCATGCCGCTCGAACTGGAAACGATCTTCATGCAAGGCGGTTACCAGACCGGGTTCGAGATATGCCGTAATGACCGCTTTGGCATTGGGATTTAACGCTTCCCTGAAATCCCGGCCACCGGCATCCGGATGCGGATCAGAAAAGAGCCGGTCAAAAAGACGCACTTCCGCCTGAAAGGCATGATGGGCGCTGACCCAGTGAATATTGCCTTTCACCTTGTAATTGGCACTGCCTGGTGTTCCGCTCTTGCTATCCGGAAAATAGGTGCAATGCACCGCCGTCACATTACCATTTTCATCGGTATCGGCATGCGTGCATTCCACCACATAGCCATAACGCAATCGCACCCGATTGCCCGGGAAAAGACGGAAGTAACCTTTCACGGGGTCTTCCATGAAATCTTCCCGTTCTATCCACAGCTCCTTGCTGATAGGGAACTGGCGTTCGCCACGCTCCGGATAATGGGGATGAAGCGGTGCCGAGCACATGTCTTCCAGATTCTCCGGAAAGTTATCGATAACCAGCTTCAGTGGATTGAGTACCGCCACGGCGCGGGGGGCCTTGGGGTCAAGATCATCTCTCAAGCTGGCTTCCAGCGTTGCCATGTCGATCCAGCCATCGGATTTGGCCACACCAATCCGTTCACAGAAAAGCTGGATGGACTCCGGTGTATATCCGCGCCTGCGTAAACCGACAATCGTCGGCATACGCGGATCATCCCATCCCTCAACCACGCCCTCTTCCACAAGCTGGATCAGCCGGCGTTTGCTCATGATGGAGTAAGTCATGTTCAGGCGGGCAAATTCATACTGGTGCGGCAATGGCCTGGCAAGAAAACCGCCGATTATCCGTCCATCCGGCAAGGTGACCGTTTCTGTCAGACGCGCTAAAACCCAGTCATAAAACGGGCGGTGATCCTGGAATTCCAGTGTACAGATCGAATGGGTGATATTTTCCAGTGCATCGGAAATCGGATGCGTGTAATCGTACATGGGATAAATGCACCAGCGCTCTCCCGTGCGATGATGGTGCGCATGCCGTATCCGGTAAATCACCGGATCCCGCATATTCATGTTGGGAGACGCCATATCGATTTTGGCTCTTAACACCAGCGCACCATCCGGGAACTCCCCGTTTTTCATGCGACGGAAAAGATCCAGCGATTCTGCTGCCGGACGATCCCGGTAAGGCGATTTTTTGCCGGGCTCGGAAAAACTGCCTCGTGTTGCGGCAATTTCCTCCGCTGTCTGACTATCCACATAGGCATGCCCTGCCTCAATGAGATACTCTGCCATCAGGTAGAGCGTATCAAAATAATCACTCGCATAATTCAGGTAATCCGTGTCATTGTGTTCCCACGAAAACCCCAGCCATTTCACACTGTCAATAATGGTATCGACAAATTCCTGGTTTTCCCGTGTCGGGTTGGTATCATCAAAACGCAGGTGACAGCGGCCACTATAATCCCGGGCCAGTCCGAAATTCAGGCAGATGGACTTGGCATGTCCGATATGAAGATATCCATTGGGCTCTGGCGGAAAGCGGGTAATCACATCAGGCATGCCCTGCCGCCTGTAGGTTCCCTTTTTATTGTCCTGTTCAATAATCGCCCGCAGAAAATTCGAATTCGAGGGTTCCGAAGGGCTGTTTTTATTGTCGTTGCTCATGTCCTGCCTATAAAAAAAATTATCGGCATCATTGTACCGTAGCGTACGCCCTGCCGCACAGGCGAATCCTATTTTCCTTTATCCGGATTCCCTGCATTTGATATAAAATAGACAACATGTGTCCCGCTCGTATCCATTCATTTTTCATGGCCAGACAATGATCCGTATTGTTATTGCAGATGACCACACTATCATGCGTGAAGGCCTGAAACGCATTTTTGAAGGGGTGGATGATATCCGGGTGGCAGGAGAAGCCGTTGATGGCTCCAGTACACTTGCCAAAGTAAAAGAAGGCGGATTTGAGGTACTGCTGCTTGATCTTTCCATGCCGGGGCGCAATGGAATCGAGCTCATCCGCCAGATCAGAACGGAGGCGCCAAAGCTGCCCATTCTGGTTCTCACCATGTATGAGGAAGAGCAGTATGCCGTTCGCGCGATCCGTGCCGGCGCTTTGGGATACCTCACAAAAGAAAGTGCCGGTACACAGCTTGTGAATGCCATCCGCCGCGTTGCCTCGTGGCGGCCCTATATCAGCATGGAAGTTGCGGAACAGCTGGCGCTCAACATGATTGCGCCGGAAAACGAACAGCCCCACACGCTGCTGTCAAACCGGGAATTCGAGGTTTTCACCATGCTGGCGGCAGGCAGGACCATTACCGAGATTGCAGGCCAGCTCCATCTGAGCGTCAAGACCATCAGCACCCATAAAACGCGCATTCTTCATAAAATGCAGATGAGCACACTCTCTGCAATCGTGCAATATGCCATTATGCATAATCTGCTCACGCCCATAAAGGCATAAAACGGTATCAGGTCTTTTTGCTGCCGATCTTGCTTTCTTTTCCCCTGACCAGGTTACCAATATTCTGTACATGCCTGCTAAGCAGCAGAAAGCTCATGACAACAATCGCAATAAACTGGACATCAAATCCGGTCATCAGGCCATAGTACAGTGGTGCCAGAATGGCAGCGACGATAGCTGACAGGGATGAATAGCGCCAGATAAAGGCAACCAGCAGCCATGTCAGAAGCACCATCAACCCAAGTAGCGGGCTGATTCCCAGAAGTACCCCCAATGCGGTGGCAACACCTTTCCCTCCCTGGAAACGGGAAAAAACCGGCCAGAGGTGTCCGACAAACACCGCAATACTGCCACCGGCTATCGCCATGCTGCCCAGCCCCCACTGTGCGCCATACTGCATGCCCAGCCACACGACAATCCAGCCCTTTGCGGCATCGCCAATCAGGGTAAAAAGGGCTGCTTTTTTATTGCCGCTGCGAAGCACATTGGTCGCGCCCGGATTGCCGGAGCCATATGTGCGGGGGTCAGCCAGCCCGAAGAGCTTGCTGGAAACCAGGGCAAATGAGATGGATCCAATCAGATAAGCGGCAATAAGATAGATGGCTGTATTCATTATTCCAGTCAGAAATTTGTCATCATGTCCCGAGTTCGCCTGTATGATGAGGCCATGCAAAACATTCCCGGAACATCATTTTATTTGCGAAACGAATATTATGCAGCATGAAATCCGACTGGCGAGCTTTAATGTTCGCAATCTTGCCCTGCCGGGGCTGCTCTACTATGAAAACATGCCGCCCTATTCCCCGGCGGAATATGACATGAAAACAACATGGATTGCCGGTCAACTGGACCAGAGCAATGCTGATGTCATCGGGCTGCAGGAAATCTTTTCGCCAGAAGCTGTCGCAACTATTCTGGCAAAAACCCAGCATTATAAAAATGCGCATTACATCACGGTAGAAACCGGATCAGAAAGCCTGCCGCAAAGCCCGAATGTTGCCCTGGTTTCCCGTTTCCCGATTGTCGGCTCTCCCGTCTTTCACCATATCCTGCCGGATCAGTTGAAAGTGGCTCTGCCTGGTGACATGACAGAGATAAAGCATTTTTCACGTCCGGTTTTGCATGTCACCCTCCGTCTCCCGGCAAATATCGATGCCCATATTCTGCTTGCGCACCTGAAATCCAAAATACCGGATTACCCCGAAAATGCCAATCCCGATGCGTGCCTGATGCCTGAACTCGGCTCATTGCGTTCCCTGATCCGGCGAGGAACCGATGCACTTGGCATTCGGCATCTGCTCATCCATCTGCGCACCTTAAGCAACGCCCCGGTGATTGTCATGGGCGACTTCAATGATTTTGCGTTAGCCACCTCCACGCAAATCATCATGGGTGAACCGCAAAACATGGCGGTATCCCTGCCGGATCAGCTTCATAACTGTTTTGAAATCCAGCGCGGCCTTTCATTTGAGGAAAAAAACAGCCCGTTTATCCGGGGAAGCGATATGCCCCGGATTGATCACATTCTGGTGACAGAAGAATTTACCGCCCAATCCCGCTTCAGGCTGGGTAGAGTCAAAAACGCCAGATATTTCAGCAGCCATTTTGGCAAAGACCGTCCCGAAATTTCCGACCACGGGCTCCTGATGGTCACTCTCGAGCTGAGATAATCTCCTGCCCCATATTGAAGCATGACATGTGATAGCGAGTACTTACATCACCCTATCATTTTGTGCCGCGGGGATGATGGTCCGCATGCAATTGCTTTAAGCGTTCGCGGGCGATATGCGTATAAATCTGTGTAGTTGAAATATCCGCATGCCCCAAAAGAAGCTGCACCACCCGTAAATCCGCACCATGATTGAGGAGATGCGTGGCAAAAGCATGCCGCAGGGTATGCGGTGACAAAGGGGTATGAATATCTGCCTGCATGGCATATTTCCTGATCAGGATCCAGAACATCTGCCGTGTCATGGCGCCGCCACGGGCTGTCACAAAAAGCGCATCGGACATCTGTCCGTTCAGTATCTGTGGACGCGCTTCTTTCAGGTAGCGATTGATCCAGACGCGCGCTTCCTGGCCAAATGGAATCAGCCTCGTTTTCCCCCCTTTGCCGATAATCCGCAAAATCCCCTCATTCATGCCCAATTCAACCGATTTAAGCAAAACCAGTTCGGAGACGCGCAACCCGCTGGCATACATCAGCTCAATCATGGTGCGGTCACGCAGGCCGAGCGGCGTATTCACATCCGGCGCAGCCAAAAGCGCCTCGACCTGGGATTCCGAAAGCGTTTTGGGAAAACGTTCGGGCTGTTTGGCGGATTTGAGCTTCAGGCAGGGGTCACTTGTTATCCGGTTCTGCCTTAACAAGAGCTGATAAAAACGTTTCAAGACCGTCAGACGCCGGTTGGCCGAAGTCGCTTTCGTCTCGGTATGCCGCGCCGCAAAATAGGCGCTCATATTTTCCGGGGTGGCATGAAGCATATCCATACCGGGATGCGTCCCCTCAAGCCAACGCGCAAACTGCTGCAAATCCCGCCGGTAAGCCTCCATCGTGTTTTTGGCCAGCCCATCCTCAAGCCACAGCGTGTCACAGAACTCATCAATCTGAGACTGATTCAGAGAGCTGATCCCTTTTTTTTCCGGCATATTCAATTCGTCAAAACACCTTCATGCCTGAGCAGCCAGCGCTTGATATTAAGAAAAGCGCTATCTGAAGCCGTCTCTCCTGAAAAACCGCCGATCCCGTTGGCCGCCACAATACGATGACAAGGGTAGTACAAAATCAGCGGATTAATCGCACAGGCACCGCCAACCGCCCTGGCAGCGGACTGTATGCGCTTGGCCACCTCGCCATAGGTACGGGTCTGCCCCACCGGGATATTTCTCATCTCCTGCCACACCCGCCACTGAAAATCTGTTCCTGTTCTCGCCACCGGAAAATCCAGGGTAAAAGCTGAATCAGCCAGATAAGCCGTCAGTTGACGACTGACCTCTCCGGCAAACTTGTCCATAGCGGTTTTTTCACCAATATATCCCGGCAAAAATGATAGTCGGCTGACTTTCTCACCATCTGAAACAAAACCCACTGCGCCAAATGGCGCTGAAACAATGGCAGAAAAACTGTCGGGGTTCACTATGTGGTCACTCTCTTTTTTCATCCTCAAATTCCCAGGAGTACGCTTGCCCGGAACCAGACGCACTCGCAATCAAATAACATGTCATCCCCTTTTCTGAATCATAACAGCTTGGAGAACAGGCATTGCATTCTGCAAAAAAAACCTTTCTTCACAAAAAACAACATTTTTTTTAATAAAACCACAAAAAATCAATTGCTTGGATTACAATTTAAAACAAAAATGATAAAAGTTATGGCAAAATTCACCTAAAATGCTAATGTTGCCGGGAAGCAAGCCGTAAAAGAAGGAAGAGCTTTAACC
>JAAZED010000185.1 GCA_012512465.1 Oxalobacter sp.
CATATTCCAGCTTATATTGTCGTTGCAAAGCCCGGCCTGATTTCTGAAAAACAAAAGGATGGAATCGCTGCGCATAATTAACGGCAGTATTCGTGGCGACAGGACCAAAGAACAGCGCCAAAGCCTGATGCTCGCCAGGTATTGCCTGAGCCAGGCAGGGAAAAGGCATGGTTTGACGCTTTGCCGCCAGATCTGCAGGCTTATCTGAGCAGCCTGGGTGTCAGCAAGGATAATTTTACCCTGTGAAAAGGCGGGGCCACGCCATCGTTATTGCCCCTTTTTTACCGGCGGGAGGCGCAAACCGGGCATTGAGGACTGCGCTCGATTAGGATTTCGGTCCATTGCATTTTCAGGGCATCCAGCAACAGCAATCTGCCGGACAATGATTCTCCGATGCCGGCAATCAATTTCAGGGCTTCTGCCGCCTGTATCGTGCCGATTGCGCCTATCATCGGCGCAAAAACACCAAATTGGGCCGCTTTCCTGTCGGTAAAATCCAGATCGGCAGAATACAGGCATGAATAACAGGGGGCATCGGCCCGGCGTAAATCAAACACGCAGACCTGCCCGTCAAATCTCAGCGCAGCACCGGAAACCAGCGGTATTTTCCTGGCAACACATGCGTTGTTAATCACATGCCGCGTCGCAAAGTTGTCCGAGCAATCCATCACCAGTGTGACATCTTGTAAAAGCGCATGTATGAGGCCGGTATCCAGACGGCTTGTTACCGGGATAACCTCCACATCCGGATTGAGCTGCCTGATGGTCATCGCGCCGGATAAAGCCTTGTTTTCGCCAATTCTGTCTGTGGGGTGCAATATCTGGCGCTGGAGATTGCTCAGTTCCACCCTGTCATCATCAACAAGGGTGATTTTCCCGATACCGGCAGAAGCCATGTAGTAACAGGCAGGAGACCCCAGCCCGCCTGCGCCGACAGCGAGAATATGGGCACGCCTGATTTTTTCCTGCCCGCTTTCACCAAGCTCATCCAGCAGGATATGGCGGGAATACCTTTCCCGGCTTTGAGTGTTTTCCGTATCCGGAAAAGATTGCCTGACAGTCATTTCAGAACACCATCCTTGTCATTGCGTTATTTCATATACAGATCATGCTGCATTCAGCGCATACACAGATCGGCAGGGTTTTCGGAGCTGCCCAGATCTTCAAGCGTCATGCTGTCAAAATAGGCGCTGGTAGCCTGATGCAGCCCCTCCCAGAACCTGAGCGTCGTACAGTGGGCTGCCCGGGGACAGGTGTTGGGTTGCTGTTCCAGGCAGGCGATAGGGGCAAGATTTCCCTCAATGGCGCGTATGACGTCCCCCGGCGTGTATTCCGATGGCTTTTTTGCCAACCGGTATCCGCCTTGCGGACCGCGAGAACTGACAAGCAGCCCCGCGCGGGTCAGGAAGATGACGATCTGTTCAAGATATTTGACCGAGATATCCTGTTTTTTCGCAATATCCTTGAGGGCGACAAACTCACCAGCAGGAACAGACACAAGATCCAGCATCAAACGCAGGGCATAGCGTGTTCTTGTCGAAAACTTCATCAGGCTCTCCCATTACCTCTGTTTGTAAAAACAGGCCATGATAACGCGTCACATCGAAAAATCAGACCGCGATGTTCTCAAACAGGACAGATGACAGATAACGCTCTCCGGCATCAGGCAGGATGACAACAATGGTTTTGCCTGCAAATTCGTCAAGTGCAGCCAGCCTTGCCGCCACGGCAGCTGCCGCACCCGAAGAAATACCGCAGAGAATCCCTTCCTCCCTGGCAAGCCTTCTGGCAAAATCAATGGCTTCCTCGTTGCCGGCTTGTTCGACGCGGTCAAGCAGTGACAAATCCAGTGTTTCAGGAATAAACCCGGCACCAATGCCCTGGATTTTATGAGGCCCCGGCTTGATAGCCTGCCCTGCCAGTGCCTGGGTAAGAACAGGGCTTCCGGCCGGTTCAACCGCAACGGACGTTATTGCCTTTCCTTTCTGGTGTTTGATAAACCGTGAAATACCGGTGATGGTGCCGCCGGTTCCCACACCGGCGACAACGGCATCAACTGCGCCATCCGTATCCTTCCATATCTCAGGCCCGGTTGTTGCTTCATGAATGGCCGGATTGGCCGGATTTTTGAATTGCTGCGGCAGGTAATACTGCGCGGGGTCCGAAATGGCAATTTGTTCGGCCAGTCTGATTGCGCCCCCCATGCCCTCCGCACCAGGCGTGAGACGTAACGTTGCGCCAAGCATTGCCAGCACCTTGCGTCTTTCCACGCTCATTGTTTCCGGCATGGTCAGGGTGATTTTGTAGCCTCTTGCCGCGGCAATATAGGCTAAGGCGATACCAGTATTACCACTTGTCGGCTCAACAATTTCCATTCCCGGCCTGAGGATTCCTTTTTTCTCGGCATCCTGGACAAGAGCAGCGCCAAGACGGCATTTGACAGAGAAAGAAGGGTTTCGCCCCTCGATTTTTGCCAGAACAGTTGCCTGATTGCCCGCAATGCGGTTGATCCGTACCAGCGGTGTATTGCCGATTGATTGTGAATTGTCCTCAAATATCCGTGCCATGATAAAAACCTCTCTTCCTGATAAATTAAGGCAGCCCGAATGAGAGGATGCCTGATGAAAACAGCCTATGCGGAGACGCTTTCCCTCAATCCCTTTTCCAGTGCCTGACAGATATCAGCAAGCAGGTCTGCTGGCGCTTCCAGGCCCACGGAAAGGCGGACCAGGTTGTCGCCGATGCCGCGGCGGGCCCTTTCTTTTGGGGGCATGGCAGCATGCGACATGGTTGCCGGATAAGTCATGATGCTTTCCACACCGCCCAGGCTCACAGCAATAAGGGGAAGATGAACATTGCGCAGGAAAGCCCGGGTAAGGGCTGGACTCTCCAGCTCAAAAGACAGAATGCCTCCTCCGCCTGACGCCTGTTGTGCATGGATTTCCCGGCCAGGATGCCCGACAAGCGCGGGGTAATGAACGCGGATTACCTGAGGCAGGGATTGCAGTTGTTCTGCCAGCCAGCCAGCCGCATCCTGTTCAGCAGCGAGACGCACACCCAGTGTTTTCAGCCCGCGCATCAACAGCCAGCAGTCCTGCGCGCCCGGCACGGCGCCAAAAGCATTTTGGATAAACCGGATTCTCTCGCCCAATTCGCGTGATCCTGCGACAACAATACCTGCCACCACATCGGAGTGCCCGGTCAGGAATTTCGTGGCGCTGTGAATGACC
>JAAZED010000186.1 GCA_012512465.1 Oxalobacter sp.
CAATTATTTCCATAAAGAAACTTTTTTGTCGTAAAAACCCTGATTTTTTATACGAAATGGCAATATGTTTATTTCCATCCTGTCTTTTGCCTGCCGGCAGCGGCCAGAAACGGGAAGTCCCCCTTTCCAACAGGGTTTTTCTCACCTTGTTCCATTGATAAGCTTGTCCATGGAAAATGACCAGGACAGCACATGCAGCAATGGATAAAAACAGGAGCCGCTCAGGCAGCAGAAAAAACCGCGTTGCCTTACCGGTTGATGCCGTGGATGAAGATAGGCTTTTCCCTTTCTTCCTCGCGCCGGTACTGCGTCAGGATCGAATCCAGCGAAACCGCGTCCAGTTCCTGCTGTATCCGGCTTGAGATGCTGCCCCACACCGAACGGGTATCACACACCAGTTGTCGCGGACAGTCGTTGGATTTGTTGCCAAAGCATACGGCAAATTCGACCCCGTCATCAAAAAGCGTCACCATCCGCCCCAGGCTGATCCGGGAAAGCGGCATCGCCAGGTGGATACCGCCTTTTGCCCCTATGGTACTTGCCGTAATGTCATGCTGGCGCAGGACAGTATGGATATTTTCCACCGTACGCTGGGCAATACCGACTTTCTCGGACAACGCAGGAATAGGCAATGGCCCCTCTGCCAGGGCCAGCTCAAAAATCACGCGGATCGCATACCGTGTATTGGCAGAAAGTCGCATCGTCATCCGGAAAAAACAGGCCCGGGGATTCGGGCGTAACTTTCATTTTAAGGCAATATACCGGTCCTCACAGGAAAAACCATGAAACGCTATTTCAGAAAAATGCGGGGCACCCCGGGAAAATACACCCGCAAGCCGCTTTCCGACATCTTCTGGGCCTGGCTTGGCGCCTTTGCCGGCATTTACGCCATCTGGCAACTCAACCATTTCATGGGCATCCAGAAAAACGACAATCTTTTCCTGATCGGCTCTTTCGGCGCCACCGCCGTTTTGCTTTATGCCGCACCCGAAGCGCCCCTCTCCCAGCCGCGCAACCTTATCGGTGGGCACGTTATTTCTGCGTTCACAGGAGTTGCCGCCATTATGCTCTTCCCCGAAAACCAGCCCCTGGCGGCAGCACTGGCTGTCTCGGTTGCCATTGCCCTCATGATGGCAACGCACACCACCCACCCCCCTGGCGGCGCCACCGCCTTAATCGCCGTTATCGGCGGTCCGTCCATCCGCGAACTGGGCTTTGGCTATGCCCTTTCCCCTGTCCTTGTGGGGGTACTGATCATGCTGGCCATTGCCCTCCTGGTCAACAACCTCTCATCAGCCGAAAACCGCCATTACCCGCGGCACTGGTTATAGGCTCAATCCTTTACTGTGTTATGCCTCACGCTGGCAAATGGTGATATAGTAGCTCTCTGCCGGAAAGAAGCTTCATCGTTTCCGGCAAGGCAAGCGATCGGGAAACGGAAACCGGTGCAAATCCGGTACAGACGCGCTGCCGTAAGCGGGGTAATCCGTCCGGTATTCACTGGCCGGGGCCTGTTGACACAAGGATGCCATTTGTGAAAAACCACTGTGTTGCAAAGGGCAAGGCGCAGCGGGAAAGACGAGCGCAGGCGTAGTCGACCTACGTCAAGCCTGGATTTCTCGCTGCAACACCGCCATTGGTGACACAGTGGTTTTGCAGCTGGTTTCTTTGTGCCAACAGGTCCCATAGTCGGGAAGGATGCCGGACAGTTGTTGCAGTACCCGTAAGTCGGAAGACGTCCCGAACGTGAATTGTTGAAACCGCGCGAACCGGAAATCGGCATGCCACCATCCACGCCCTTATGAGAGGCGGGATGGCTGCACGTTTACGCCTTTGGGCGCAGGCAGTTTTCCTCTGGCAGCTTTGCCATGGGAGGGTTTTACCGGAATTATTCCGCTGAAAACCGGGCTTGCTTGCCACCTCAGGGCGGCCATTTGCGCGTGTGTTGATCACTGTAACAACTGGAGATAACATGCGTACACACACCCTGGGTTTTCCCCGGATCGGTGAAAACCGTGAACAGAAAACCCTCATTGAAAATTACTGGAAATCCACCCTTACCCTGCCGGAACTGGTTGATGGAGGGAAAAAACAGCGCCTGAGAAACTGGGCCATCCAGAAAGAAGCCGGCATCCAGATCCTGCCTGTTGGCGACTTTTCCAGCTATGACCACATGCTTGACATGGCACTCATGCTGGGCGTTGTTCCGCCGCGCTTTGCAGGCGATGCGCCCGGCGTCAACCGCATGTTCAGAATGGCTCGCGGCGAAGACGGGGCAAACGCCGTCACCCCTCTCGAGATGACCAAGTGGTTCGATACCAACTATCACTACCTCGTCCCCGAACTGGAAGCCTCCACCGTCTTCAAACCGGATGTTTCGCCACTCCTGGCCCAGATCGATGAAGCCATTGCTGCGGGTTATACCCCCAAAGCCGTCATCCCGGGCCCGCTCTCTTTCCTGTGGCTGTCCAAGACCACGGACGGCAGCGACAAGTGGCAATTTCTCAATGCCCTGACCGAAGCCTATATCAGCATCCTGGCCAAACTCAGCACCCGCTGCTCGTACATCCAGATCGATGAGCCCATCCTGGCCCTTGATCTGCCCGAGGACATCCGGGCCAGCTTCCCCGACGTCTATTCCAG
>JAAZED010000187.1 GCA_012512465.1 Oxalobacter sp.
GATAGACAAGCTTGCGAGCACCGAAGAGCGCAGCAATTCGTTCACAAGGCACATTAATCAGCGGTTCCTTTATTTTCTTTTCAGGTAAATGGTGTATTCCCCGTCAGCCTCTGTCTGATCCAGCAGGGTATTTCCCGTTTGCCGGGAAAAAAAGCGGAAGTCGCCCACAGCAGCCGGATCGGTTGCCAGCACCCTGAGCACCTGCCCGCTTTCCATCGTTGCCAGGGCCTTTTTCGCCCGCAGAATCGGCACGGGGCACTTCTCGCCCCGCGCATCAACTTCCCGGGTGATTTCCGCCTCATTCATTCTGTTGCTCAGGCAAGACGCTCATCAACCCAGGCCATGACACTGTTCAGCGCGGCAGGCAAGCCGGATGGATCAGTGCCGCCTGCCTGCGCCATGTCCGGACGACCGCCCCCTTTTCCGCCGACCTGCTTTGCCACATGATTGACCAAGTCGCCAGCTTTTATTTTGGCAGTCATATCCGGGGTCACCCCGGCTATCAGGCTCACCTTGCCGTCATTTACCGTTGCCAGCACAATTGCCGCCGTTTTCAGCGAATCTTTCAGCTTGTCCATGGCATTGCGAAGGCTGGCAACATCCGCTCCTTCCAGTGTGGCAGCGAGCACCTTCATGCCTTTTACCTCGACGGCCTGACTGACCAGATCATCTCCCTGACTGGAGGCAAATTTCGCTTTCAGTGAAACCAGCTCACGCTCAAGCCCTCTCACCTGCTCCTGCATCTGGTGAATACGGGTGACCAGCTCTTCGGGCTGTGTCTTTAAGACAAAAGCCGCCTCATTCACCTTGCGTGACAATGCCTGGATCATATCCAGTGCAACCGTGCCTGTTACGGCTTCCACACGCCTTACACCGGCGGCAATACCGCTTTCTGAAACAATCTTGAAAAAACCGATATCGCCGGTACGTGCCACGTGCGTACCACCGCAAAGCTCACAGGAAAAACCGATATCCAGCACACGCACTTCATCACCGTACTTTTCACCAAAAAGAGCCATCGCGCCGTGCGTAATCGCCTGGTCATAAGGCATCTGTTTGGCGCTGACATCCTGGTTGGAGAGGATCTGCTTGTTCACAATTTCCTCGATTTCCCGGATTTCTTCCCCGGTCAGCGGTGCATTGTGACTGAAGTCAAAACGGGTTCTTTCCGCATCCACCAGTGATCCGCGCTGCGCGACATGATTGCCGAGCACCTGGCGCAATGCCTTGTGCATCAGGTGGGTCGCCGAGTGATTCCGCATGGTCTGGGCTCTCAAGTCCAGATTCACCCTTGCCGTCACCTTGTCGCCAATTGCCAGCCGGCCTGTCAAAAGCCAGCCATGATGGCCTGCGACTTCTGCCTGTATCTTCTGGGTATCCTCGACTTCAAAGCGAACCCCTTCGGCAATGAGTGCGCCGCAATCACCCACCTGGCCGCCTGATTCTGCATAAAACGGCGTGACATCCAGCACCACCACACCATGCTGACCCGCCTTGATTTCTTCAACCGGTGTTCCCTCTACATAAAGCGCAATGATTTTGCCTTCTTCCTGTAGCTTGGTATACCCGACAAATTCCGTATTTTCTCCATGGTAATCCAGCATGGCGGCCATCTTGAATTTTCCGGCGGCACGTGCAGCCGCTTTCTGGCGTTCCATGGCCACGTCAAACCCGTCCTCATCCAGCGTGATCTCCCGTTCGCGGCAGATATCAGCCGTCAGGTCCAGCGGAAAACCATAGGTGTCATACAGGGTAAAAGCCGTTTCGCCATCCAGCACTTTCGTCCCTGACGGCAGGGCGGCTTCCAGGATTTTCATACCATTTTCCAGTGTTTCCCCAAAGCGCTCTTCCTCATGCAAAAGAATACGCTCCACCTGGGAAGCCGATTCTTTCAGCTCAGGATAGGCCGCCCCC
>JAAZED010000188.1 GCA_012512465.1 Oxalobacter sp.
CATTGGACCTGGCCTTGGCTGCCTGGTAATCGGAAGACACATTGCCGGCAGTGGTTGTTTTGATGTTATTGGCATCCTGTTCCGCTGCCACCGGCTGATAAAACATCTCTGTCAGGCCTTCTGTCAGTTCATCCTGTTTTTCCTGCCGGTTTTCCGTTTTGTATTCATCCGCCTGTTTCAGCGTCCGCTCCTCGGCCTGCCGCTGAAACTCATTCTGGCGGCGCATGGCGTCTTCCGTTGCCTGCCGCTGCCGTCTGGCCGCATCTGACGCCGCCTTGGCCTGCATGGCAGCACCGGCAACCATGGTCACGATAGACGCGACTAAAAGTTCACCAACTCCAAACATTGATCACCTCCTTATCTATTAACGTTTTGAAGCGTCCGCCCCTGGTACCCGGTTTGTCCGACCGTACCGCTGGAATTATTGAGATTGAACGCGCCGCTGGTATCTCCACTGCTGTTGCCGTAATACTTGGACGTGAGGTATGCCTGCCCCATATCGTCAAAGAGACTGCCGATGCTGGCCGTCGCCCGGTCGGCATAGGCACTGTCTGCCGCATTGGCAAGGCTTTGCTGCGCGAGGCTTTGTGCCGTGCCGGAGCCGATGTCGGACTGCGCCATGGAAATGAGCGACTGCCGGTTTCTCTCGTCCTGGAGTTTCAGGTTGGCAGCAGCACTGTCGGCAAGGCCGGTGGCCTGCATGAGCCCTTCATTGTTCTTGCGCTGCAGTTCGGCATTGGAATCAATATCAACCGAGCCGCCTAAAAGGCCGTTTCTGGCCAGGCCAAAACGGTTGGATCGCTCTGCATTTTCATACTGGCGCTCCACGTCACGGGAATTGATGTCATAGATCACATCTTTCTGCTCATCGTACAGTTTATCCCTGTCCGACTGGGCAAAAATTGAATTGATGGCATCAACAGCCGCTGCAATACGCGCCTGGCGCTGCTTTTCCATTTTTTCGGCAGATTTGGAACTGCCGCCTCCCTTGTGGCAGGTACGAAGCCCATCCGGGCCGTATCCGTTGTGTTTGCTGAATATCACGATGCTTCTCCTTTATGGTTGAGATCCAGCCTGACAAGCTGGTATGTGGTTACAAAATGATGCTGTGCGAAAATCCGGGCCATGCCCAGGCTGCAGCTGGCTTCTATCCAGTCCGCACCTGCGTTTTTTGCCCACACCCCGAAATCTTTCAGGAAACGGGCCATGACTTCATGTGATTTTTTGCCGCCCATGGCGAGATAATTCACTGCCAGCTTTTTCGGGTAATGCCTGAATTCGAAAGCCAGTGCCATGATGATTTTTCCTGCCTCACGGACAAGACTGATAACGATACTGCCATCCATTGCCATCCGGTAAATATCGTCGACAGTAAATTCCCCGTGCGTTGCGCGTACCACGACTTTGTGGAAAAGGGGTTGTAACTCTTCCCAGTCTGCCTGGACAGCTTCACCCGTCGTCAGAAACTCCATGCGCATACTCATAGCGGCCCCTGTATCTCGTAATAGATGGTCAGCGCATTCAACTGGAACGGCTTGCCATCCTTGTTGCGGAATCGCGGTGAAAATTCGGTGCCGGTTGCATCGAGCGGAATCAGGCCGCCCGGGCGGGTATTACCGATCACCCGGATTTCCTCGGTAAAGGCTTCGGTATTCCTCACATCAAACCCGAGCGAAAAATAGCATTCGCCTTCCATGACAAGATCAATGGCATAGACGCGCTTTAACATGCCATCCGACTTGAAATCCAGATACGCCATCTGCAAAACGACCTCATACTCTTCCCCGTCATCGGTATGCTGCTCTTCGGAAAGCTGGTAAACATCATCCCCGCTTCTCAGGTAAAGCACCCCGTCCAGCTCGGCAAGGGCATCCACATCAAAAGGCAGCTCATAGCGGCTCCAGGCGGCAATCCCGGAACTCTTGGAAACGGAATAGACAAATATCTGCCTGCCAATCGCACAGAGATACTGCCCGGTGCCGTAAAAATAAGCGGCTTTGGGCAGCGATGTCGCCTCCTTTAGCACCGGCCTTACCAGCGTATCAATGGGCGAACCGATATCCAGGTCTGCCAGCTTGGTCATGAGCTGGCGGGTCGTAATCGAGCGAAAGCCGAAGTCCGAGAGGAAATACAGATCACCCGAAACCGTCGCCAGTGATTGGGGATAGGAAGTGCCGACATTTTCCACAATCTCGTCTAAGCGCATGACACTCGGGTCTGGATCGGCTATCCATACCTGTGCCCCATCACGTGTGAGCGCCACCAGACGGTTGGCATAAATGCCCAGCGCATTCGTGGCACGGTCGCCCCTGGCATTTAACCCGGTTGGCAAAAAGCCGGCGTCATCGGCTTCTGTCCAGTCTGTCGGGTCGCCTGTCCTGGAATAACGCACGGTTGAGCCATCCGGTGATACGGCAAATATCTTTGATGCCAGCTTGAGGACCGCCGTAGTATGAGGACAATTTTCATCCGTAATCTGGGTGACAAAGGGCAAATCAGGCGCTTGTTCTTCCGTTTCTTCTTCACCCTCGCTTTCTTCTTCCCCGGCACCTTCAGATCCTTCCGCTGTACTCTCACTTTCCTTATCTTCACTTTCCGCTTCCTCTTCAGGCTCAGCTTCGTCTTCGGGCTCAGGCTGCAGATAATGATGCAAGGTTGTCTCTCCATACCCGGCCACGACATACAAATAGCCATTGAAGACGTCGGCAAAATGGATGTCTGTGATCGTGTCGAGTGTCTCATCCCTGCAGGTCAGGCGGTTTGCCTGGAAACGCGCATCCGTATGCGTTATTTTCCCAAAGGTGCTGCCGTAGAAGGTGTGGAGCTTGCCCAGGGCGGCAACCAGTCCCTTTGTACCGGCCTCCAGTGTCGCCATCTTTTTGAGGCCGGGACGTTTCGAGGTGGCAAGCCCTGTCGTCACGTAGGCATTTTTCATTTCGCGCAGCCGGTTGGCATCCGATACCGATGCCGCCTTGCGGTGGTCAATGCCCAGCTCGAATTTGTCAAAGGTAATGGCAGGCATTATCGGCCTCCCGGCGTGTAATGGTAGGAGCCGTTTTCCCCGTTTACCCGGCCGTCACCGGTATGATCGCCTCCATTGATGAAATAGCGCCGGTTCTGATGCTGCCGGACTTTTTCCAGCCTGAGCAGATTGGTGCAGGCCGATACCGCCACCTGCGCATCCGGATGGCGATAGTGGGATTTGGCAAGCGACAGCGCATACAGGAAAACGAGCCGGTCAGATATGCCCGGCCGGTCAGACGGCTGGTTAAAACGCGGCCTGGATGCAATATATTCAACCATCAGGCCATATGCCCTGTCCGGTATGGGCCAGAGCTCTATCTGCCCGTTCAGCGTTTCATAGCGCACCGGCTGGCTGCGGCTCGCATCTCCCCGCTCTCCCTCGCTGATGCCCTGTATGAGCGGATAGCGTTCATTGCCATCGACAATCCAGACCGACTGGACAAGCTGGGGATCAATATCCTCATCCTCGATATCGTTATGCCAGTCATAAAGGTATGAACCGGGCTCCAGCGTGATCACCGTTTTCTTGCGCATCATGACCGGATTCAGTTGCGCATACATGATGTCGTGCGCTTCCTGTAAAAATGATGTAAAAACGGCATTGTTATTGTTGGATGCGGGTCCCTGTGCGACAAATCCCATCCGGGATTTCAGCTCGGTCAGAAGCTCGCCCAGGGTGCGGTTACGTTGTGAGAGGCCGTTCATGCTGCTCCTTTCTGTACGGGATGGACAAACGCACACCGCGTCTCCAGACGTGTCATGCGCATATCAAGCTGGGTCACCTCCTCGCGTGTCTCGCGCTCGGCTTCGATGAGTCCCTGCTTGATCTCGTCAAGCTGTGTCTGGATGCGTGAGCCAAACCAGGCGAGAATCATAGTCAAAAGCGCCAATAACGCGCCAATGGCCTGCAGGAGATAAGGGATGATTTCATTCATTTCACCCTCCTGAATTCAGGCGGCAGCTGGCTGCGATCCAGCTCCGATTCATAGGCCTGGCGGCAATGATCCGCCTCCCAGAAAAAGAGGCTGTCAATGATGATTCGCAGGATGCGCCAGTGCGTTTTTCTGTGCTGTTGGCGCCAGGCGCGTGAGGAAAGCGTTTCATCGGCCCACCCGCCAAAAAGCGCATTGAAAAGCTGGTCGATGGCTATCAGGATCTGTTTCATGACGGCCACTCCATTTTTGGAAGCAGAGCAATCAGTGCTTCTTTTGCCGGGATTTCACGCTGCCCTGCCAGCACTTCTTCCTGCAACGCATAACAGCATTCCCATACCCGGCTTCTCCAGCGCTTGAAGGCAAGGCCTTCGGCGTCAAATTTCGCATTGCCGGTATCGCCATAGGTGCAGATGGTAAGCGTGCCGTCATAGTTGCGCTCCTGTGCCGTGGCATCCAGGTGCTCATCCACATAAGCCAGCAGCATCTCCCGGATATCCGCCTCGGTTGGCGGGGCGATCATTGCCTGGATGCCGGAAGGATCAAGTTTTTCTATCACTTCTTCATAGGCAAAGTCTGCCCTGGGGGCAAACGCGATAATGAAGTCCGCCAGGGCATCTCCTTCAAGAAGCATCCCGTCTTTTACCGGCAGGGGCAGATTCAGCACCGCTGTCTTTCCTGTGCCCGTTTCTGTGTAGCTGACCAGAAACACTCTGTTCTTGAGGTCAAACGCTTTGATTTCGTAATGAATATTCATTTCATTTCCTTAGTTGAGTACTGCGCCATACAGGCTGCCTGTTGCAAGCCATGTGACGTGTTTGTTTCCCTGGATGGCAGCACCGCCTGCACCGCCAGCCCTATGGTCTCCGTACCACGAGCTCTGGTACCTGCCTTGCCCGCTTGTACCTCCGTTAAACCCTGCCCAACCACCACCGCCACCACTGCCCCCGGCGTAGTCTTTGCCTTCTGTGCCACCGTTGCCGCCCGGTCCATAATTGCCACCGGCTCCA
>JAAZED010000189.1 GCA_012512465.1 Oxalobacter sp.
CCTCGAAAAATCTGAATTTGACGTAGGTCTACTACGCCTGCATCCAGATTTTCCGATGCGCCTTGCCCTTTGAAACAAAACGACTTTTCGCGAACAGCGGTCTAGTGTTAACACGCCCTGGCAGTTCTTCATGCAGCACATTTGCCCCCGGGTTTTCCGAATGCCAGTCACGGTAATACCGGGCCATGTGATAAATACGCGGTTGGGACGATACCGGAATCTGCACATATTTTCCCTCAGGCGTGCCATCCTTTTTCAGGGTAATTCCCTGCTCATCCTTCAGGATCAGGAGATGGTTTTCGCTATCTATTTCATAGTGGCCTGTCCGTGCTTTTGCTGCTCGTCCACCCCATCTCCCATGCCTGGTTCCCTGCTGGAAGGTGCCGTCTTTTGCCAGCCTCAGAAAACCCAGATAGACATAGCCCGAAGCGCTCAGGTGCGCTTGCATGACGCCTTTGGCTTCCAGCCAGTCATTCATCCCGGTCAACCTGTCCCCGGCATCCGGCTCGACAATGCCTGCATAACCGGTCAGTCGTACATGCTGATCGGTGATTGAGGCGATCTCAAGGGGGGACCGGGCCTGCCCTGAAAGCGGCAGCAGCAGGAAACAACCAGCGATGCCGGCAGCCAGGGTCTTTGCCATCCGGCTGGTTTTTGTCATCATCATATCCATGAAGAAAAAATCATGCCGCTTCCCCGTATTCGACAATCAGTTGCACCGATGTCATGCCGTTGTATTCATTGCTTGCGATACGGAAGGCCAGGCGGGCATCACGGGGAAGCAGGGCGGTATGGTTAAAGTAAATGGCGGATAACGCCATCCCGTTTTTTTCCAGTTGAAGGGAGAGGTGACGCTCTTTCAATACCCGCTGGTTGACGATATGAAAGCGGTCGGAAAAAATCGGCGGCTCAAACCCCTGTCCCCATATCCGGGATTCCAGCTGGTGCACAAAGTCCAGTGTATAGCACGAATTATCCGGCGTTCCATCCGTTTCAATGACACGCTCCAGTTGTGTCTGGTTCAGGAATTCCTTTGCGATGGCCTCAAACGCTTCGCAGAAAACATCATAAGCGTCGCCCTGCATGGTCAGGCCTGCCGCCATGGCATGCCCGCCAAAACGGGAAATCATGCCGGGATGGCGTTTTGCCACCAGATCAATCGCATCACGCAGGTGAAAGCCCGGTATCGAGCGGCCCGATCCCCGGATATTACCATCCTTGTCAGGTGCAAAAACAAATACCGGACGGTAATACTGGTCTTTCAGGCGGGAAGCCAGGATACCGATAACCCCCTGGTGCCAGTTGGCATCCAGCACGCTGATCGAGGCGCTTTCATCCGGCTGGAAATTTTCCAGCATCGCCAGCGCTTCCTCACGCATCCCGCTCTCGATCTCGCGTCTTTCCTGGTTGATTTTATTCAGTGTCTGTGCGATTTCCCAGGCGCGGCCCTCATCATCCGTTACCAGGCATTCCACCCCCAGCGCCATGTCCGACAGACGTCCTGCCGCATTCAGCCGGGGTGCGACAGTGAACCCCAGGTCAAACGTGGTGGCCCTGCGCCATTCCCGCCCGGCGGCACGGAAAAGGGCAGCGATACCCGTATGCATATTGCCGGCAGCGATCCGTTTCAAGCCCTGGGCTACCAGAATACGGTTATTCCTGTCCAGTCGCACCACATCGGCTACCGTGCCCAGCGCCACCAGGTCGAGCAGGCTGTCCAGCCGGGGCTGGCTTTTGGCATCAAAAACCCCGCGCTTTCTGAGTTCGGCCCGAAGCGCCAGCATCACGTAAAAGATCACACCGACCCCGGCCAGGTTTCGGCTGTCAAACGTGCAGGCAGGGTGGTTCGGATTAACGATCACACAGTTCTCGGGCAGGCTGTCACCCGGCAGATGGTGGTCGGTGACCAGCACCTCCATGCCCTGGCTCACCGCGGCAAGCACCCCGTCAATACTGGCAATACCGTTATCCACCGTGACCAGCACCTGCGTTCCGTGCTTTTCACGGGCTTCATCGACAATAGCAGGGGTCAGGCCATACCCGTTGTCAAAACGGTTGGGCACTAAAAAGGAAACATCACCTCCCATCATCTTCAGGCCATGGATGGCAACCGCACAGGCCGTGGCACCATCACAGTCATAGTCCGCCACAATGCAGATTTTCTTTTTTGCGGCAATCGCATCGGCCAAAAGCACAGCGGCCCTTTCATTGTTCAAGAGCCCGGCAGGTGGAAGGAGGGCAGAGAGCTCGGTGGACAGCTCGCTGATATCGTTGATGCCCCGCGCGGCATAAATCCGTGCCAGCACGGGATGAAGTCCCTGCTGGGAGAGCATATCGGCCGTTCTGGAAGCGTACGGTCTGACCGTGATGGTTGTCATGCGGTTGATCTTTCAGGAAAAAAAAGCCCGGATGGTGTTGTCAATGCAAAACCGTTCAGGATCAGGTGGCGCATGGCTTTATGTAAAAACGCAAAAATCATTGTAATTTGTGTAACTTGTCAGTGACGTTGCCCTCTATTCTATGGCAAACTGTGCCATCTCATCAGGAGTTTAATTTGAGCGTACTATCCCGATTGCCCTATGAATGGCTGGTTGGCCTGCGTTATATCCGCTCCGCACGCAAAAGCGGGCGCAACCGCTTCATCTCGTTTATCTCACTCATTTCCATGGCAGGCATCGCACTGGGGGTGGCGGCGCTCATCGTGGTGATGTCAGTGATGAACGGTTTCCAGAAAGAAGTCCGTGACAAGATGCTGTCGGTGTTGCCGCATATCGAGATATACGATACCTATGGCTCGCTGCCTGACTGGCAGGGCACTGCCCTTGAGGTCATGAAAAACCCCGACGTGAAGGGCGCTGCCCCGTACATCATGGCGCAGGCCATGCTCACCCGCTCAGACCGCGTGCAGGGCGTGATCGTGCGCGGCATCGTGCCGTCAGAAGAAGTCAAGGTCTCCGATGTCGCCCGGCA
>JAAZED010000190.1 GCA_012512465.1 Oxalobacter sp.
ATTCAAAACGCCGATAAGCGTGGTGTTTTGCCTTTTTATCATCGTTTTGAATGTGATGTTTTTTTCAGGATAAACCATAAATCGCCGCTTTTTCGCTTTTTTTCATCTACCGGGGATGGGGCCGATTCGATGAATTGAACGGCTTTTACCCCTTATTTCCTGGATTTGAATGCGGGAAAACACCATCGCCACCACTAAAAAACCGGTTGCTTTTCCTTTTTTCTCGCAAGCAAAGCGAAGAAATAAAGGGTGTTTACCCCTCAATTCTTCGCTTTGAAAATCGCAAATACCAGCACCACCCCGAAAAATCAATAAAAAAAGCGCCTTTCGGCGCTTCTTCGCTACCTCCCGAAAAAAACGCCAGCGTCAGGCTGGCGTTCGGGAAATTCAATCAATGATCAATAATGCGGCCCCATGCCGCCACGATGCCAGCGGCCACCGCGACGATAACATAGCCAGGGCCTGGTCCTGTCTCCGCCTCAAAGACCTGCTGCTGCTCTGGCGTCAGCGTGGAATAAAACGCCTTTAACGCTTCCAGGTGCTTTGCCATGCGTGCATCACGCTCCTTCATCAGTTGCTGGGATTTCTCCAGGCGCTCAGGCGCCGTCATGCTGGAAAAATCAATCAGCTCACGATCCTGCATCGCCTTGATATTGGCCGTAATCGTGGCCTGGTAATCCTTCCATGCCTTTTCCTGTGTGGCATTCAGCTTCAACTGGTCATGCAGGTAAGCCGTCCGTTGCTGGCCAACGTCGCGCCAGTGCGATGCGCTTGCGCCGCCATCATAACCCCAGCACGGGCCGCCACCGCCCATATGTCCGGGCCCCATGCCGCCGCCATGCCAGTACGGATTTGCCAGTGCAACACCCGCTGCCCCCAGACCCAGCACCAAAAGGCCCGCCATTACTTTCCTGTTCATTTTCTTCATCGCTGTTCCTTTCAAAATAAAACCAGCCATTCCGGGTAAACCAAGCATTTACCGCTTCAGTATAGACAGCCGCCCTGTTTCAGTCCGCTACATTGTGTAACTCTTTGTATCACCTGCGCAGGATCGGGATATTGCGCTGCGTCACGTTTCGCCCGCCGCCCACATCAACACCCTCTCACAATGACAGAAAAACAACAAAAAAGCCGGGTTTTTCCGGTTTTTAAAAGAAATTGACAGAAATTAACAAACAATTAACTTTCCGCATTCTCCCATTCGCGGCGCGTTATCCGGTACAGGCAATGCTCCCTCAACGGGCTGCCTTTGGGCACATCGGGGTGCGGAAAATTCTGGCCGGGGTCCGTTACCATCCCCAGCCGCTGCATGACCGCCATGGAGCGGGTATTCAACAGCGAGGTAAAGGCCACAATCTCCGGCAACGCCAGCATCTCAAAACCGAAACGCAGGACTTCCCTGGCGGCTTCCGTGGCATAGCCATGTCCCCAGTACGCCTGCGCCAGACGCCAGCCCACCTCCACACAAGGCGTAAAAGGCAGCTTTGCATGCGGCACATGCAACCCGACAGAGCCGATAAACGCGCCGTCCGATTTGCGCTCCACCGCCCAGACACCCCAGCCGCGCCGCGCTATCAGCGATTGCAGGTACGCCACCATCGCATCGCTTTCCTTGCGGGTAAACGTCGCCGTAAAAAACGCCATCACCACCCGGTCGGCATTCAGCTCGGCATAAGGCGCATAATCCTTGCGTTTCCATTGCCTCAGAATCAGGCGCTCCGTCTCCAGCTCGGCAGGGGGGGAGATATTTTTCATACGGGCGGCCTGATTCACATCCGGGTTGCAATCAGCATCACTTCATCAATCGAAAAAGAACCATCGGCCTCCACCTGGAAATACGAGCGCACCTCCTCGGGCGCTGCCTTGAGCACCTCCCTGATCGCTGTCACATGGTGCTCAGGCGTTTTCATCCGGGTGACCCAGGACATGAAATCGTAGCGAAGACGAAGCGAAAGAAGCTCATTAACCCGGAAAGCCGCATCTGAAACAAAGCCCAGCCATTCGCCTGGCGAATACGCCCGCACATGCGACATATCCCGCAAAAACTCCACCGTCTGCAGGAAAATATCCCGCAAAGGCTCCCCTGGTGAAGCCGTATCCATCATCACAAAAAGACCGCCCGGCTTTAACACCCGGCAGATCTCGCGCACTCCCTGGCCCACATCACGCCAGTGATGCGCCGAATAGCGGCTTGCCACCACATCAAACGTCCCATCCTCAAAAGGCAGGCGTTCCGCTGGCCCCTGCCGCGTCATAATATTGGAAAGACTTCGCGTGGTCGCTTCCTTCTCCACCGCCGCCAGCATCTTTTCGGAGAGGTCGTAAGCCGTCACCTCTTTCACATGCCGCGCCGCCAGGTAAGAAACATGGCCGCCGCCCGTTCCCACATCCAGCAGTTTCGCCTCGGGATACTCGCCTAACATCCGCTCAAGAAGTGCCAGATCCTCACCCGCCGCATGCAGTGTACTCTGCACATAAGCCTCTGCCTGCGAGCCGAAATTTTCCTTTACCAGGTCCCCGTGCTTCTTCGTTCCCATCACTTCCTCACTGTCTGATCCAACCCATCGCCCCTGACCGGCCCTGTCACGACGACATGCCGCGCAGCCGTGCCTGTGCGTCGGAGTTGCCTGTCCGGGCTGCACGCCGATACCACTGGAGCGCCACATTCCTGTCCTTGTCCACGCCCCGGCCCGTTTCATAAAACAGCCCCAGCCGGTACATGGCCTCACCATTGTTTTTCAATGCCGCCTGCCGGTAATAGTCCACCGCCCTGGCATCATCCCTTTTCACATGAATCCCCCCGGCATACCATTCACCGAGGCGCAGTTGTGCCTCCGGTATCCCCCTGGCAGCCGCCTTTTCGTACAGCCCGAGCGCCTTATCCATATCCTGCGGGGCGCCGATACCGCGCTCGGCCATCCTGCCCAGCCGGTACTGCGACAGTCCCGACCCGGCTGCTGCCATCCGGGTATAAATCGCCATTGCGCCATCGACATCACGCGTTGTCCCGCGTCCCTCTTCCATCATCATCGCCAGGCGCACACCCGCCTGCCGGTTGCCTGCGGCGTAAGCCTTCTGAAGCCACTTCACCGCTTCCCAGTCATCACGCTCTACCCCTTTTCCCTCAGCAAGCAGATAACCGTAGCTGCCCATCCCGAGCACGTGCCCCTGCCCGGCAGATTGCTTAAACCATCCCGCCGCCAGCGCCTCTTCCGGTCCCTGCACACCGTCTCCCCTCATACACACGGCACCCAGGTTGTTTTGCGCACCGGCATGGCCTGCAGTGGCTGCTTCCCAGTAATAACGGGCAGCCTTCACCTTGTCCTTTTTCACCCCGCCGCCCTGTGAATAAATCTGACCCGATGAAAAAGCCGCCTGCACATGACCCTTTTCCGCCGCGCGCTGGTACCACCTGAGCGCCTCGCGCCGGTCTTGCGAAAGCCCGTTACCGCAGCCGCAGTAATAAAACTCCCCCAACTGGTACATCGCCTGCGGGTTGCCATCCCTGGCCGCCTTTCTCACC
>JAAZED010000191.1 GCA_012512465.1 Oxalobacter sp.
AATCCCAAATCCTTCAGCACGCTTCTGCAGTTACAAATATCGCATTAAAATCAATGAATTGCGTCAATTTTTTCGTGCCAAAAAAAACAGCACGTCCGGGAAAGCCGCATAAACCCGTACAGGCAGCGGGACGGAAAAAATCCGTTTTTTTTGATGTGAATCAATATTTCTTGACCTGGATCAATTTGTGCATGATCCATTCATACCCGCTGACCAGGGCAATCCCTGTCAGGACCAGAAATGCACCGACCATAAAACTCGCTTCCAGCGGTTCATCTAAAAGCCATACGCCGAAAATAATGGAAAAAAGCGGGGTCATGAATGACAGGACTCCCAGCCGGGAAGCCAGGTAAACATGCAGCAGCCAGAACCAGACCAGGTAGCTGATAAAGGAAACAATCACAATCTGGTAAAAAAGACTGCCCCATAATAAAGGCGTTGAAATGAACGCCTGCTGCCCCAGGCAAAGGGTTGCGGCGGACAGCAGCACAAAAGCACCGGCAAGCTGGTAAAGGATGGTCTGACTTGTTGAAGCCTTTGACAGACTGGTCGTGCGGATGACCACGGTGGTTGCGCCCCATGCCATCCCCCCCAGAAGGCCCAGGAAATCTCCCCAGATCATATCCATCAGTGCCGGACCCGCTTCGCTTCCCGAACGCCCGGCAAATGTAATGGCAACCCCGATGAAAGCCAGCGCAATGCCAAACCACTGCAAACGCTGCAGCCTTTCTTCCTTCAAGCGCCACTGCAAGCCCAGGGCCGCAAAAATCGGGGCCGTATACAGAAAAACCCCCATGTGAGAAGCCGTGGTGTGCCTTAGCCCCTCTCCGGCCAGCAAAAACTCCAGCGCAAACAGGAAACCCGCAACAAGCCCCGGTTTCCAGGTGCCGTCGCTCAGCCGGATGCGCTCCCCTCTTGCCATCATCAGCCCCCAGATCAACAGCATGGCAATCCCTGAGCGAAGCGATATCTGCATGATCGGCGACATGACATCTGCCACCGCTTTCATGGCGACCTGCTGCATGCCCCAGATAACGCAGATGATGGTCATCAGCGCGGTTGCCCGGCCATCAATCATTTTGACGGCGTTCATGATCTTTTTCCCTCAATAGCGATCCGTATTTCCGTTTATGGCACTGCCATAAATCAAGTGACAAAAGCATATCCTGATCTGGACAGTTTGACCATTTCCTGATTGGGATTTCTCAAAGACACAAAACAGTTATGCAATGAAAATACATGAAAAAGAGTAGAATGCCGGCAAGGAACATTTATGACTGCGCTACGCTAAGCGGCGGCTTTCTGATATGAGCACATCCCCACCCGATCAAAACGAAAAAAACACACCGCCGGTTTCGCGCCAGGACAATCCCTACACGCTCAAAAGCCACCTGAAAGCCTGGTTGCCGGCTTTCAGCCTCTCACTTTCCACCTTTATTTTTGTCAGCACCGAATTCATGCCGGTAGGACTTTTGCCGGATATGGCGGCGGGACTGGAAAGCACCCTGCCCGAA
>JAAZED010000192.1 GCA_012512465.1 Oxalobacter sp.
CTGAATATGCACCATATGGAGAAGTTCCCTTGCACAGCTGGCATTGGGACGGCCGCGCACACGTTGACCCGACGCGCGAAGCCAATGCCGAACAAATTCGACTGGCAAACAAGACACTGACCCTGGCGGAGGCTTGCGCTTCCGAGGGACGTGACTGGCACGTAGTTCTTCGCCAGCGAATACTTGAGGAGGCTGCCGAACGCGACATGAGAAAGGAATTGGGATTGCCGCCGGCAGTGGCGCAAGGGCAGGCAAACAACAGTAATCAAGACAAGGATGATGACGATGACGATGAATAACATGATTCAGCTTGCGGCCGAAACCACCGAAACGAAAAGCAACCGTGTGAAAGGCATTGCCTATTCAGGTGGAACGATCAAACAGTGGTTTTCGCCATATCCGATTGTCATCGACCTTGCGGGTTTGAAAATAGCCGCGCAAGTGCCGCTTATTTATTCCCACGAATATTCCCCAGGCTACCGATTAGGCATGACGGAAGTAGTCAATACAGGGAAGCAACTAACATTCACTGGCGAAGTTGACGCTGATTCTGTTATCGGCAAAAACATCCTGAACGGTGCTAAAAAATGGGACTGGCAAGCATCCATCGGCGCCGACATTCACGGCGGCTATGAAGTCGTGAAAGAGAATGAAAAGATCGAGGTAAACGGGCAGGAATTTACCGGGCCTATTGCCGTAATACGTGCCTGCACTCTGCGAGAAATTTCAGTCGTGGTTTTGGGTGCAGACGCGAAAACGAACCTAACCATAGCAGCCGCATTGGCAGCAAACAACAACAAAGGAGTATCAGAGATGAGCAAAAAAGACAATCCCAACTTGGAGCCGGAAGCTGCCTCCGTTCAGGCCGCTGAATCCACCCAGGTTCAGGCATCCGAAGTCCCGCAGATTCAGGCCGCAGTAAAGCCTGAAAACAACGACATCGAAAACCGCATCAAGGCGCTTGAAACGAAACTTACTGAACAGGCCGCCGCCGAAGCTGTCCGCGCAAAACGCGAAGCACCCGGAATCATCGTGAAAAAAGAAGCAAGCGAAATGCCGGTTGGTGCGATCATCTCCGCCAGCTTGCAGGCTTCTGCTGGTGTCGCTCCTGAACAGATGGGTCTTTCCCCGCAGGTCATCGAAGCCGCGCACAAGGAATACCGCGATGGCATGAGCCTGAAACACGCCGTTCTGAAAGCCGCGCGTGCCAACGGCTGCACTGATGAATATATCAGCGCTTCCAACTGGAACAGCGTTACTGGTTATGCTTCCGGTCTGATGGCTGGTTTCAGCAACGTAAACCTGTCCGGCATTCTGGGCAATGTCATCAACAAAAATGTCAAGCGCGGTTTTGAATACGCCGAACAGACCTGGCGGCAAATCGCTGAAATCGCCAATGTCAACGATTTCAAGGCGATGAACAGCTACCGGCTGCAAGCCAACGGCGAATTTCTCGAAGTTCCGAAAGGCGGCGAACTGAAGCATGGCAGCCTGTCAGAGGACACATGGAGCAATTCCGCGAAAACCTATGGCATGATGTATGCCATCACCCGAACCGATATCATCAACGATGACCAGGGCGCTATTACCACCCGCGGTTTTCAGTTTGGACGAAAAGCCGGTATCACCATCAACAAGAAGTTTTGGGCGGCCTTTCTGGACAATGCTTCTTTCTTCACCGGCGACAAGGTCTGGTCGAGCGCGACCGCGCTTGGTGTTGAGGCACTTGCCACAGCCGTTCAGAAATTCCTTGCCCGAAAAGACAGCTCCGGTGAATATATCGGTGCAATGCCGAAAAACCTGCTTGTGCCGCCCACCCTGCTGACGCTGGCCGAACAGCTGTACAACGACCGCCAGGTGATTGCCACCGGTGTTGGAAGCAGCAAGGCGCTCACGCCTGCCGGCAATCCCAACGCGGGAAAATACAAACCGCTGACTTCGGTTTACCTGGAAGATTCTGGCATGACCGGCTACAGCGCCACGGATTATTACCTGCTGGACGATCCGATGAACGCGGCCACCATGCAGGTTGTTTTCCTGGATGGCCGACAGACCCCGATTGTCGAGTCCAGCGAAGCCGAGTTCAATACACTGGGCATTCAGTTCCGGTCGTATTTCGACTTCGGTGTTGCCCAGGCTGATTCCGCTGGTGGCCTCAAAGCTGATGTTGCTTAACCCTGAAAAATAAGGAGATTTTACCATGTCAGAAGCTGTTTTCGTACAAAAGGGTGCGGCGATTGATTACACGCCCACCGAAGCCGCAGTTGATGCCGGGGACATTGTTTTCCTGGCCAACAACTACGCCGGAGTTGCAGAGTTCCCGATTGCTCAAAACGCAATGGGTTCACTGGCTGTCACCGGGATTTTCAAATGCGCGAAAGACGATAACGCGATCACTGCCGGCGCGCTGGTTTATTGGAACACGGACAAAGCGCAGGCCGGTGCCGTTTCCAACAAATACTTGGGACGCGCTGCCATTGCCGCAGCGGATACCGATTCCTACGTCTATTTCTTCCTGAACGCTCCGAACATCGGCGCTTTCACGGCGATTGATCCGCAGCCCAGCCCAGGTGTTACGCAGGCGGATGTTGACGAATTTACCGCTAAAAATCCTGCCGTAATTAACGCTACTGATCCGACGGTCGTTGATCCGGTCACGGAGACGATCACCGGCGATGTGTACGC
>JAAZED010000193.1 GCA_012512465.1 Oxalobacter sp.
ACATAGGGCAGGAGTTCAACCAGTTCATTCATATGGGTACAACCGGCGGCCTTGCCCAGCCGTTCCCGAACGCCCTGCCGGAAATTTTTCAAAAGATTCAGGCCGATCAGTTGCTGATATTTCGCTTCGATCTGTTCACAGTAGCCGCCAAAAGGTACCTGATCAAATACCACCAAAACATCGACAATATTGGATTTTGCATCGGTCGTGATCCGAATCGACAGATCGTGAAGCGGCCGGTTTGCCGGGATGACAAAAGAGGTGACTTCAAGATCGAAGGGTTTGACATCCGTAAAACGGGCATCAATATCCCAGAGCTCATCCTCTCTCAGGTAGAATTCGACATGAAGTCTGCGTGTGTGCTTTAAGGCACGTCGATTGGGTGAATCAGGGAGTGGCATGGTTTATCAAGAATAAACAAATTATTGCTGAAAGGTTGCACCAAAGCGGACGTAATCACTGGTGCAAAAAAGCAATCTTTTATTTTAACAGACCCCTTGAATGCGTGCAAAAGAAGCACCCGGACGGGTGTTTTCGCTCAAAAACAGTACAGAAAAAATTTACCACACTGTTTATTTGTACAGTACAATACAACTTCATTATGGCCTAACAGATCAATTTTTTAGTTTGCGGGAAGATTCTCATGGATGATAAAAAAGCCAATTCGGAAAAAGGTAAAGCGCTGGCAGCGGCGCTGGCACAGATTGAAAAACAGTTTGGCAAAGGCTCTGTCATGCGTATGGATGACGGTGCAGTGGCAGAAGAACTCGCTGTTGTTTCTACAGGATCGCTTGGGCTGGACATCGCGCTGGGCGTAGGCGGTCTGCCACGCGGACGTGTGGTTGAGGTCTATGGGCCTGAGTCTTCCGGTAAAACCACCCTGACGCTTCAGGTTATTGCCGAGATGCAGAAGCTTGGCGGCACCTGTGCCTTTATTGATGCCGAGCATGCGCTGGATGTAAATTATGCCCAGAAACTGGGTGTCAATCTGCATGAACTCCTGATTTCCCAACCGGATACCGGCGAACAGGCGCTTGAAATCACCGATGCACTGGTGCGTTCCGGTGCGGTGGATCTGATCGTGATTGATTCGGTCGCTGCGTTGACGCCCAAGGCGGAAATTGAAGGAGATATGGGCGACTCCCTGCCGGGCCTGCAGGCGCGTTTGATGTCGCAGGCACTGCGCAAGCTGACCGGCAGCATCAACCGGACCAATACCACTGTTATTTTCATTAACCAGATCCGGATGAAGATTGGTGTCATGTTCGGCAATCCGGAGACGACGACCGGCGGTAATGCGCTGAAGTTTTACTCATCCGTTCGCCTGGACATCCGTCGTACCGGCTCCATCAAATCCGGTGATGTGGTGATCGGAAACGAAACACGCGTCAAAGTGGTCAAAAACAAAACGGCGCCCCCATTCAAGGAGGCACATTTTGACATCCTGTATGGTGAGGGTACATCACGCGAAGGCGAAATTCTTGATCTGGGCTCTGATGCCAAGGTTGTTGACAAGGCTGGCGCATGGTACAGCTATAATGGTGAACGTATCGGACAGGGCAAGGATAATGCGCGCAATTACCTGCGCGAGCGTCCCCAACTGGCGCGTGAAATTGAAAACAAGGTGCGCGCGGCACTGGGCGTGCCGGAATTGCCTCCCATGACAGGGGAAGAGAAAAAGGTCACAAAAGCGGCGAAAGAAAAAGCTGAGAGTGAAAAGTAAAGCCGCATAATCACACACCTGTTGCACGAATATGACACGGGTACCCAGTTTGAAAGCGAGGGCATTGCGTTATTTGTCATCGCGTGACTACAGCAGAAAGGAGCTTGCCCGCAAGCTCCTTCGTTTTGTGGAAGACGGGGATGATCTGGGTGATTTGCTGGCCTGGCTTGAAGCACAGGGTTTTTTGTCGGATACACGCTTTGCGGAATCGCTCGTCCGTCGCCGTATGGGGCGCTACGGCAACAGCCGGATCAAACAGGAGCTGCGTAATCATCAGGTGACAGACGCGTTGCCTGATGATGCGATGCAGGAACTGATTGACAATGAGGCCGCCCGTGCCTACGAGGTATGGGAAAGAAAATTCGGTGAGCTGGCGACGGATCAGAAAGAGCGGGCAAGGCAGATGCGTTTCCTTCAGCAGCGCGGCTTTTCTTCCGAGGTGATCCGCAAGATCATGACGAAAGGAAAAGGTTGATTTTGCAGGGGGGCCTATTGCCTTTGCAGACAGGGTAAACCAGCTATGGGAGCCGCCTTGTGGAATAGTTGCGGTAGGCCAGAAACAGTCCGCACAGGCCCACAATAATCATCGGGACAGACAGAAGCTGCCCTGCTGAAATAGTAAACCAGCCAAGGGTAACTTCATAATCCGGTGTGCGGAAATATTCCGTGAAAAAGCGGGCCATCCCGTAAAGCAGGCAGTAAAACGCGGTAACGGCGCCGGGCGGCCGGGGCTTTCTTGCATAAATCCATAAAATGACAGCGACCAGCAATCCATCCACCAGGGCCTGGTAAAGCGGGGAAGGGTGGCGCGGGAGGTTGTCAATGTTGGGCCAGATCATGGCCCAGGGAAGCGAGGGATCAGCAATACGCCCGGGAAGTTCGGCATTGATGAAATTGCCTATTCTGCCTGTGATATAGCCGAAGGTGATCAGCGGCGAAATCAGATCCATGATTTCCAGAAGTCCCCGGTTGTTTCTGCGACCATAAAACCATGCAGCGGCGAGAACACCCAGTGCGCCACCGTGATAAGACATGCCGCCTTTCCATATGGCGAAAATCTCCAGTGGATGGGAAAAATAATAGGCGGGAGCATAGAAAAGCACTTCACCGAGCCGCCCACCCAGAACGACACCGATAACACCGTAAAACAGCATGTCATCAAGATTTTTCGCCGTCCAGCCCGCCCGTGCCATGTGCGGCTGTCTGATGCGGATACGGCCGAAAACCAGAAATGCAATAAAGCCAAGCAGGTACATCAGTCCATACCAGTGAACAGCCAGCGGCCCGATTTTGAGGGCGATCGGATGGGGTAGCGGATGAATCAGCATAGACGTTGTGTTGGCAAAAAACGCATGAAAACAGCGATCTAAAAAATCGTCATCATAAGCGGAAACCGCTTCGTTTTGTCAATTATTGCCTGTTCAGGAGCACCTGTCACGCATGAGCAGGGGCGCAGCAGGATGCCGGGAGTATTGCAGAATCAGCAATTATTTGTCGATCCGGTGCCAGGTCTTGTTCAGCATGTCATGCGATTTTCTGGCATAAAGGTGAGAAAACCATATGATTGCAGCCAGAATCATTGGAAGGGAGAGCATTTGTCCTGCTGAAATGGTCACCCCCAGAAAGGATACGGTGTAATCCGGGATGCGGAAGTATTCGGTAAAGAATCGGGTGATGCCGTACAGGAAAAGATAGAAGGCGCTGACAGCGCCGTCCGGATGGGGCTTTCTGGCAAAACCCCACAGCAGGAAAAACATGATGACCCCATCGAAGAGTGCCTGGTACAGGGGTGATGGATGCCGCGGCAGCATATCCACGTTGGGCCAGATCATGGCCCAGGGCAGGGAAGCATCTGCAACACGTCCGGGCAGCTCGGCATTGATGAAGTTGCCGATTCTGCCTGCGGCATAGCCAAGCGGGACCAGCGGGGCGATGAAATCGAGGACAGGAATAAAACCCTTGTGGTATTTTTTTCCATAAAACCACATGGCAATAAAAACGCCAATAAAGCCGCCGTGATAAGACATGCCTCCCTGCCAGACAGCCAGTATTTCCAGTGGGTGTGACAAAAAGTAGGACGGGTTGTAGAAAAACACTTCCCCCAGGCGACCGCCGATGATAACGCCGAATGCCCCATAAAAAAGCAGATTGTCCAGGTCTTTCCTGTTCCAGCCGGCCTGTTCGATATGTGGTTGTCTCAGGCGTAGATTGCCGAGAAGGATGAATTGGACGAACGCTGCAACGTACATAAGGCCATACCAGTGTATGGCAAGTGGTCCCAGCTGGATTGCCACCGGGTCGGGGAGCGGGTGAATGAGCATGTCTGGTGCCGTTCCGGGCACACCTGCCGGATATGGCCTTTCTTTGGTGAAGTGTTGTATTGTGTCACAGTTTAAATTGTTAGGTACCTGATATTTTTGAGGTGCAGCAAGTTTTGAGGTGTTTTAATCTTTTCAGGTGCAGAGACTGCATTTTGGCAGAGGCAATGATACGTGCAGCGCGGTTTCGTGTCACAATAATTCTTTTTTTGAATCAAATCAGCGGAGAAAGACAAAATGCCCGAATATCGTTCCAGAACGTCCACCCATGGACGCAATATGGCCGGCGCCCGCGCGTTGTGGCGTGCGACAGGGATGAAAGATGGTGA
>JAAZED010000194.1 GCA_012512465.1 Oxalobacter sp.
GATGATAAGGGCGATGCAAACGCCGATAAGCACCCGGATACGTGCAGGAATCCCGCTGGCGCTGAAAAGCGGCGCAGCGGCAATCATGCCGAGAATACGGGTTAGCGGCCAGATAAAGGACGAGACCCAGATCAGCAGGTCATTGCTGTTGAATGTCACCATGGCAAAACCGGCTCTTTTTTCATCTGCCTGACGCTAAAGGCTGATGCGGCCTAGCCTGCCATGAAGGGGATACTCGTGAATACCTGCCGCATGAAATTGGTCATGACGGTTATCATCCACGGTCCGGCAATAACCAGCATGACAAAGATACCGACCATCTTGGGAATGAAAGACAGGGTCATTTCATTGATCTGCGTGGCGGCCTGGAAAATACTGACAATCAGGCCGATAGCCAGTGCTGTCAGCAAAAGCGGGGCTGCCAGCATGAGGGTGACTTCCACACCCTGGCGTCCCAGGGTCATTACACTTTCAGGTGTCATACGCGCCTCGTCAGTAGAAACTCTGTGCCAGTGAGCCGATGATGAGATGCCACCCATCCACCAGCACAAAGAGCATCAGCTTGAATGGCAACGCAACAATCGCCGGGGATACCATCATCATACCCATCGACATCAGCACACTCGCTACCACCATATCAATAATAAGAAACGGCAAAAAAATCGCAAAACCGATCTGGAAAGCTGTTTTCAGTTCGCTTGTCGCAAAAGACGGGATCAGCACACTCATTGGCAGATCCGCCTCATCCTGCACCGCAGGGATATCCGCCATCTGGAGAAACATTTCCAGATCGGCCTTGCGGGTCTGTTTGAGCATAAAAGCCTTTAACGGTACCTTGCCCTTTTCATACGCCTCAACCATCGTGATCTGGTTTTCAGAAAACGGTTTATAGGCATCATCGTAAATCTTGTTGAAGACCGGTGACATGACAAAAAACGTCATGAAGAGCGCCAGCGCCACCATCACCTGGTTTGGCGGTGAGCCTTGTGTACCGATTGCCTGCCTCAGGAGTGATAAGACAATGATAATCCGGGTGAAGCTCGTCATCAGCATGAAGGCAGCCGGGATAAACGTCAGCGCGGTCAGGAAAACCAGCGTCTGGATGGAAAGGGAGTAATGGGTAGCACCACCGGATGCAGGCGTTGCCGTAAAAGCCGGAATACCCTGGGCTGCGGCAAAAAGCGGCAGCGAAAGCAGGAAAAATGCCAACAGGGTCACAACCTGTTTTTTGCCGCTTTTCACCTGATCATCCCTTGTTTTCATCTTTTTGACGCTCGATGGTTTTTTTGAGCCATGCGGCAAAGGGAGGCGAATTCGCATCAGACGCTTCTTCCGGCAGCTCCTGCTTTGGCATGGTCGCCAACGTGTTGATCTGGCTGGGCGTCACCCCCAGTATCAGCCAGTGATCCCCGATTTCGACCACCATGACCCGCTCACGGGCGCCAATGGAAAGCCCGCCAACCACCTTCATCTTGACGCCTGAGAGGGTACGGTTAAAGCCGGTACGACGGATCAGCCACCAGGCGCCCCACATCAGCCCCAGCACAATCAGGAGGCCAAAGATGCCCTGCAACAGGTAGCCTGTCGTGGAAACCGGGGCCGTAGCAGCCGGTTTGGCCGTTGACTGAACCTGCGCCCAGGCAACCGAACCGGTCACGGCAAACAGAAAAAACGCGGTAAAAAACGTGCGCATCAGCGGTTTAACTTTCTGATCCGTTCTGCAGGCGTAATCACGTCAGTCAATCGAATACCGAATTTGTCATTGACGACAACCACTTAGCCCTGCGCAATCAGGCAGCCATTGACCAGCACATCCATCGGTTCGCCTGCCAGGCCGTCCAGCTCGACAACCGACCCCTGTGCCAGTTGCAGCAGATTCTTGATCGGCAGCTTGGTACGACCCAGTTCAACGGTCAACTGGACCGGAATATCCAGGATAAAATCAATATCGCGGACACGCTCTCCCTCCATCGTTGTCGCACTGAAATCCTGGAAATTGCCTGGGGCTGTCGTTGAACCATTGGTCAACGCAGACATGGTAGCCTCGGATTCGGTCTGCTCAGCCATAGCGGCACCCCAATCGGCACCCTCGTCTTTATCTTCGTCTGCCTCCGCCTGTTCAGCCATGGCAGCGCCCCAGTCTGTCCCACCGTCCTGCTCAGCCTCTGTAGCCGCATCTCCTGCTGCCGCCGCTTTGGCAGCTTCTTCTTCCGCGAGAGGGGCATTCCAGTCTTCTGCGGCACCTGCTTCTGGTTTACTCGTCGTCTCCGGCATTGTCCTCTCCTAGTACTGATCCTGAGGCTTCTGCTGAAATACTGATCAGCCTTTCCACCTTCAGCGCGTATTGTCCATTCATTTTGCCATAAGTGCATTCCATGATGGGAACACCGCCCACCGTGGCTTCTATTTTTTCGGGCACATTCAGCGGAATGATATCACCGACACGCATATTCATCAGCCCCTGCACATCAGTCTTTGCCGTGCCGAATTCAGCAACCAGCTCAACTTCCGCTATCTGGATCTGCTGCTTCAACAGCCTGATCCAGCGCCTGTCCACTTCCAGTGCCTCACCCTGCATGCTGGATGTCAGGACATCCCGCACCGGCTCGATCATCGTGTAAGGCGTACAGATATGGATCGCGCCGCCGTTATCCCCCAGGTCGATCTGGAAATCAA
>JAAZED010000195.1 GCA_012512465.1 Oxalobacter sp.
CCCCACTGTTTCTTCATCACCCGCTCATCGGCGCCCAGGCGTTTGAACGCATCAATCACATCGCCATCACGCCAGCCCCTGCCCATATTGATCTCATACTGTTTGAGTTTTTTCGTCATGAACGATTTTCGATCACCCTTCGGCATGGTAAAGGGCAGCCGCTCGGCTGTTCGCAAAAGCATGAGCAGCAGTTCTTCACGCGGGTTGGCATCAAAGGCGCCATTACGGTAATTGCCGTTGAGCGCAAAATCGATCGGAGTGGACTGGAAACGATCAAGTGCATACACATCCGCATCCGCCACCAAAAGCGCCCCCACGACAGGCCCTGCTTTCGGGTTTGTCATGAGCGCAAAATGAAGCGGCGTTCGCCTGTCCGTTCCCGACGCCTCGCTGGGATCGGCACCTGCCGCCACCAGCGCCTGTATCACGCCCGGGTCCGGGTTGTAGGAAGCCGCCGTTGCCAGCGGCGGCATATCATCGTTAAGCGGGTCGCCTGCCTTCGGGTCTGCCCCGGCCGCCAACGCCTTTTCCACATCCGCCGTGCTGCCATAGGCACAAATATAGGAAAATCCTTTCAAGGGGATATCATCACTTTTCTTTCTCCGCGTCTGACGCACCTGGCGTTCGATATCCTCAATCACCACACTACCGGTCTGCCCCCATGCCGGCATGGACGCAAACAAAACCAGAAGCCCTGTTGCCAGGACACCACTCCAGCCTCTTTTCATACACGCTCCATTTCCATCTCTCTCCTTTTTATTATAACCATACCGCGCCCGGTACAGCCGCCCAGGCTCAGTCCTCATTAAATTGTCGTGGGCGATGGGCCAACAGTGGACGAAAGCGTATCGGGCATACGGCAAGTTCAATGTTGGCTCGGCAACGCAGGCAGGCGGGAAAAAGCAGCTTTTCAGCAGGCAGATTAATGAAGGCTGAGCCTCGGTACAGGCAAAAAAAAGCCGCCCTTAAGGCGGCTGAAGTTTTCACTTCTAAGAGGGAGAAGGAAAACCGGTAATATCGTAAAAATCCGTGTCGTTTCAGTTGAGGGCAGGTGAAAAGATTGTCTGTGTCTGGAAAAAGTTTTGTCTTTACCGATTGTATCCGGCTGTCATGGCGACGATATATTTTCCACAAGTTAATAATTATTAACTTTAATATTACACCACTTTCCAAAATAATGCACCTTCAACCGGGGTGCTGTGCAGAATGCGGCTTCCCACGCCCTGCCCAAAAACACCGGCCCACCCGTTCCCTGCAGGCACAAACAAAAAACGGGATGCCTTGTGAACCTCCCGCAATAAGAGAAAGGGCAGGTTTTTCGCGCACCTCCCTGATCAGAATTTATATGTCGCCATCACCATGCCGCCTGCACCTTCACGCCATCCGAAAAGCGCCTCCAGCTTGGCATTCATGCTCCAGCTTTTATTCACATCCCACATGATACCGGCTTCAACCAACCCGCTGTGCCTGGTCAGCTCATTGTCCCCGCCGCGCACACGCTCTCCGTGCAGCCGTGACGCATGTTTGTGTGGACAATGCCTCGCGCATGGCTTTTACAGCCATCTTTCCCAATGAGAAAAAGGAATCGGCTGTTTTATTCTTACGTCAGGCCGTTGCTTATTACCAGCGTCCTGGCATCCGGGTAGAGCGGGTTCTGACTGACAATGGTGCCTGCTATCAATCTTTTGCCTGGCGTGATGCCTGCGCTGAACTTGGTATCAAGCACAGACGAATCAGACCTTATAGGCCGCAGACCAATGGAAAGGCAGAGCGCTTTATCCGGACTGCCATGAATGAGTGGGCATAGGCCAGGGTGTATACGCATTCACATGAGAGAACGGCTGCCCTGGCTTTGTGGATCAACTGGTATAACAGCATCCGATCTCACTCAGCTCTCGGAAGAATCTCTCCAGCTAAATGGCTATCCGTAAATGGGAACAACGTGTTGGAACTTAACAGCTAGTCGGCATACAGGCCATATACGCTTACACGCCCCTCTTTTCGAAAAAAATGACTCCCCAGATACCCCTTACCCGCCTCGAAATATCGCCCCTCTTTAATTGACCACAAAAAGCGTCTCCCCAGGATGAGCTATCCTCTTCGTTAACCCTTTATCCATACAGGCTCTACCATGATAAAACATCTCCATAACCTCTTTGAGCACAACACCTGGCAGCATTTTCTTGTCTCCGGCTTCATTGCCCTTGCCCTCTTTGTCACCCTCTTCGGCGTACGGACCTTCATTTCCCGGCGGCTGGTAAAAATCGCCGAGCATACCGCCACCAAATGGGATGATGTGCTGGTCGATGTCTTTTCCTCTACCAGGACAGACATGCTGATCCTCCTGTCCGTTCTGGGCGGTATCCAGACACTGGAAATGAGCGCCGTGCTCAGGATGATCACTACCCGGCTTTTACTCGTCACCCTTATCGTCCAGTGCGGTATGTGGGCAAACCGCTTCATTCGCGACGTCATCCTCATGCATATAGAAAGGGACAGCCGCAAGGGGCAGGTCCGCACCAACTACAACATCATCAACTATGCCCTGCGGCTTGTCATGTGGTCGCTTGTTGTGCTGCTTGTCCTGTCCAACATGGGTGTCAATGTCACCACGCTCATCGCCAGCCTCGGTATTGGCGGTGTGGCTGTTGCGCTCGCCGTGCAGAATATCCTGGGCGACCTTTTCGCCTCGCTTTCCATCATGCTTGACAAGCCCTTTGAAGTGGGTGACACCCTCACTGTAGGCGACCTCACCGGCACGGTAAAAAACATTGGCTTAAAGACCACGCGGCTGACCAGCATCACCGGCGAGGAGCTTGTCTTTGCCAACAGCGACCTGCTGAAAAGCCGCATTCACAACTACAAGAAAATGCAGGAGCGGCGCATCGTTTACATCGTCGGAATCGATGCCAATACCCCCATGAAAAAACTCCCGCGCGTAAACGAGATCGTCCGTGAGATATTTGACGGCATCGGCATCGGCAACGCCCGCCTTGACCGCGTGCATTTCTCCAATATCGGCCAGTACACCTTTGACTACGAGATCGCTTACTACGTGAAAAATGCCGACTACAACCTTTACATGGATGTGCAGCAAGCCTTGAATCTCGGCCTCGTCAAAAAACTCGGTGAAGCCGGTATCGGCCTGCCCTTTCCGACCCAGACCCTCCAGATACGGGGCTTGGGCAAAGAACTACTCAACGCCACGCAGCACCCCGAAGCGCCTGACCCGGACACGCCGGGCAATGACAAATCCCGGTAGGTTCACTGGAAAAAGAGAGGGGAATCATGGCAGTGCGATTTGAAGCCACGTCAGCAGCACACTATGCCGGGATATCACTGGATGCCCTGCCCTATGATTAAACCGGCAGCGATTATAATACGCCACGCGCTTTTCTGAACATAAAAAAAAGGATCAGGCTACCGAAAAGCACGCCGCCGAAAATATCCACCGGATGATGCTTGCCAAGCCACAGCCGGGCAAAACCCACCAGTGTGATGACAATAGGCATGGCAATATGGAGCCAGCGCTTGCGGAAGAAAAAAACCAGTGGCAGCGCCAGCGCGACAATCTGAGCGGTATAAGCCGACGGGAATGACCCGAAATGATAGGTAAAACTGAGCGGCGCGGCAGGCAGGGGAATACCCGGCCGGGGAATACCGCACAATCCCTTTACCAGCGAGACCAGCAAAAGGACCCCCACCAGCCCGACAAAAAAGCGGAAAAAGAACACCTGCTTGCAGCGGTCCTTTGCGGCGATGGCCTGGACAAGCACCCCCAGGTACACCACAAAAATCACGTTATCGGCATAATCCGAAACAACATCCAGCGTCGCGGTCAGGAGAGGATACTGGCTGCGCAGACCTGCAAAAAGGTGCCGGGGCGCTTCCCCGTAAAAGCCGCTGGCAAAACCGACACACACCATCAAGAGACAAAGGGGCGCCACCAGCCGCAGCCATGTCGAAAAGCGGTAATCGCGAATGGCCATCCGCCTGAAAAACCGCTTGCGATCCTCACTGTCAGAAAAAAAGAATGCGCTTTCCCTAGAATAACTCATACTTTCCGCGGCATCAGCCTGCTGGCCCCGCACTGAAAAAACAAAGCGGCCATTTTACTATGGATGGCCTTTTATGGCCTCCTGAAAAACGACATCTCATTTTCGGCTTTTCATTTTGCCGCCCCGGGGCTAACATGCCTGATACGATAAAGAGGAAACGCGGGATGAAACGCCCCCTTATCGAAACCGAACGCCTGATCATGCGCCAGTGGCATGAAACCGACCATGAACCCTATGCGCGGCTCAATGGCAGCCCTGACGCCATGGCTTGCCTTCCCCACACGCTTTCCCGCCAGGAGAGTGATGCCCGTATCCGTTACTTCCGCTCGCTCATTATCCCCCAGGGCTGGAGCGTATGGGCGCTCGGGCGCAAATCATACGGCGCTTTCATCGGCTCTGCCGGCCTGATGGAACCCCTCGCCCCTCACCCTTTTTCCCCCTGCGTGGAGATCGGCTGGCGGCTTGATTTGCCTTACTGAGGACACGGCCATGCTACCGAAGCCGCCAACGCCGCGCTTTATGCGGGTTTCGGACACCGTGGGCTGCCGGAGATCATCGCTTTTACCGCCAGCGCCAATACCGCTTCCCGTGTTGCCATGCACCGTATCGGCATGACAGACAAGCGGCAGGATTTTGACCATCCCAACGTCCCTGCCGACACCCCCCATCGCCGCTACTGCGTCTATGCCATCACACGAAAAGCATGGGAAACCTGCGATTCACACAGCGGATGAACTTTACGGCACATTGTCTGTCCATTCATCCGGACAACGAAGGAGCACGCCATGATCCATCAACGAAGAAGAAAATGTCCGGGCTCTGCCCTCATTGAATTGCTGTAAGCGAAAAGCGGATATTTCGTGTCTGTCAAGGCGCAGGGCCAGAATTGGACGAAAGCGTATTGGACATACGATAAGGATCAATTATGGATCGGCAACGCCGACAGGCGGGAAAAAGCCGCTTTGCAGCAGGCAATTTAAGGGGGGGGGTAAAGCCTAACTAATTCGGAGGAACACCCATGCAGACAATCAGCCAAGGCTGTCTGGCTCATCTCGCGCATGAGGGAAAGATTTACTCTGCGCGCGTCATTGATGATGAAGATGGTTTTCACCTGATGGTAAGGATCGGAACGGAGGAGCGCATCCTGCTCTCTGAACACGAAGCCATCAGGCACTTTCCCACCCTGAAAGACGCCACGGGGTACCTGCACCATCTCGGCATCCCCTACGCCATAGCCCCCCGGAAAAGACGGGCATCGCCACCGGGCAATGCCGACCTCACCCATGACGCCTACGTACAGTCCTTTATCAGCGCCGCACGGCACGACAGCCGGGCGCCGGTAGCCAACAGCGATGTCATGGAAGCGGCACGCCAGATCATCAACAGCAGAAAGCGGGTGCAGCATGCGTGAAATCCGGTGGCTTGAACCTGCGCGAGAATCCTTTCTCGACATGGTCGAAAAACTCGCGGAAACCGATATACCCGAAGCCGGCTTCCTCCTGGAAAGCACAGCAGAAAACCTTTCCGGCCTGTTGTGTGAAGCGTATACCTTCCCCTCTTCAGAGGTAGACCCGACGCTTAGAGAAATCGCCGTCAAACCCTATTGCCACCTGCTGTATGACGCGACTGACATGCTGGTTGTCATCGTAGCCGCCCTGCCTTCCCGGCAATGGTGGGATATGGGGGATTTTTTGCATTAAGGGGTGAGGGGGCCGTGGTGACGCGACGGCATGGCGCGTCACCACGGCCCCCTCTCACTCCTGGTAACACCCCGAAGACGCCACCTGCGTGTTGTCAATGACAATCACCTGCCCCTCCTGCCCCGTCACTTCCCGGATCTTGTCATACACTTTCGCCGCAATGCGGCTTGATGACAGGTGCGTGCTGCAAACAAAGTAGCTGTCCTGGACAAATTTCGGCCTGAAGCGCATCTCGCAAAAAAGCCTGATTTCCGGGTACAGCCACATATCAGCCATGTCATACAGTGTGTATGACACGTAAAATGTCTTTTTTCCCTTTCTGTCGGCCTCTTGCCTCATCCGGTCCAGCCCTGTTTATGCGCTGCCATCAGGATTATCATACTCCTTCCTGAAAGCTCCCTGCACAAAAAAACAGGTTATTCCCGGCCTTTATCAAGCCATGGAGAAAGGGGTTATGGTGTTTTCGGCCCTTTTCCGCCGTCAGCAGCAGCCGGAGCCGTGGCAACCACCCGCACAGCATCTGCAGAACACCCCTGGGTGCCGTCGATGACGACCACCTGACCCTCATACCCGGTTTCATCGGCCATCGTCTTGTACAGTTCTTTCGCTATCTGGCTGGCAGGCAGAAAAGTGGTACAAACGAAATAGGTATCATGCAGATATTTGGCATCAAAGCGCTTTTCGCAAAATTGCCTGATACCACTGTGCTGGGACATATCTTGAGACTCATACAGCGTGTACGAGACGTAAAGGGTCCTTTTGTTTTTGATATTTTCCTGTGTTTTCATATCGTTATATTTTTATGTACTGCTTGTGAGGTTAATGATAATCCCTTTTGTAAAGCACTGCCCGCTTGTGCCAAAAAAGCAGAAATAGCGCGGTTCTGGCGCTGTTTCTCCTCTTTATCCCGCCCACTTTCTGTGCAAGAATCCAGACTTGCCCCACTATTTCCCAACACCATGCTCCGCCGCCCTTTTCGCCTGATGCTGCCGCTCTTCCTTTGCTGTCTTGCCGCAGGTAAAGCCTGTGCGGATGACTTTACCGATGGCGAGGCATATTTCCTCGCCAAACAGTATGGCGAATCCATTGCCCCCTTCACGCGCTCGGCTGACGGCGGCAATGCCCGCGCCCAGACACTGCTGGGCTATATCCATGAATACGGGCTGGGCACCCCGCAGGACTATGCCGCAGCATTTGGCTGGTATACCAAAGCGGCAGCCCGGAAAAATGCCCGGGCGCAGTTTTCCATCGGCCAGTTTTACGAAAACGGGCTGGACAGGCCTGTTGATACGGTAAGTGCCATTGCCTGGTACAAAAAGGCCGCAGAAAACGGTTATGACAATGCACAGGCCCGGCTGGGCTATATCTATTACACGGGAGAATATGTCCCGAAAGACCATGCCAAAGCCGTGCACTGGCTCACAAAGGCCGCTATGCAGGAAAACACCTTTGCCGAGGGGATGCTCGGCACCTGCTATTTTTACGGGCACGGGGTAAAGCAGGATTACTCCCTTGCCCTTACCTGGCTTCACAAGGCCGCTGCCAAAAATTTTCCCGCTGCCCAGACCTTCCTGGGCAGCATGTACAAAACCGGCAACGGCGTACCGCAGGACAATACCCGCGCCATGTTCTGGTACGGACGCGCCGCCATGAACGACGACCCGCTGGCCTGCTTTGAGCTGGCCCGTCTGTACGAAGAAGGCAAA
>JAAZED010000196.1 GCA_012512465.1 Oxalobacter sp.
CAATGCCCAACTGGCTTTCGGCCACTTTCCCATGCTGGACCATGCTGATTTCACGCTTGAGCCTGGTGAGCGCGTGGGCCTGATCGGCCGTAATGGCACGGGCAAGTCCTCCCTGCTTCAGGTACTGGCCGGAAAAATCCTTCTGGATGATGGGCTTTTTTCCGTACAGCAGGGATTACGCATTGCCTATGTTGAACAGGAGCCCCTGTTTTCTCCCGACCTGTCCGTTTTTGAAGCGGTTGCCTCGGGGCTGTCTGATATCCAGTCCATGCTGGCCGAATATGAAACACTGACGGCCCAACTGGGAGAACGCCATGACGACGCCATTTTAGACAAGATGCATGAGCTCCAGGGAAAGCTGGATGCCAGTAATGCCTGGAACCTGGAAAACCAGGTTGAAACCATACTCCAGCAACTCGGGCTGGAAAAAAATGACGTCATGGGAACGCTTTCCGGCGGCATGCAGAAAAGAGTCGCGCTGGCACATGGCCTGGTCACTGCACCGGATGTTTTATTACTGGACGAACCGACCAACCATCTCGATTTTGAATCCATCCTGTGGCTTGAATCTCTCCTGAATGACTTCAGGGGAAGTATTGTTTTTATCACCCACGATCGCCAGTTTCTCGATAATGTTGCAACCCGTATCATTGAGCTCGACAGGGGAAGGCTCCTTTCCTATCCGGGCAACTTTTCCGCTTACAAAACCCGAAAAGCCGAACAACTGGCCGTGGAGGAAGTGGAAAATGCCAAATTCGACAAATTCCTGGCACAGGAAGAAGTCTGGATCAGGAAAGGTATTCAGGCCAGACGAACCCGGAATGAAGGACGTGTCAGGCGATTGCAGGATCTGCGCGCAACGCGTGTCGCACGGCGCGACCAGCAGGGACAGGTACGGATGGATGTGTCAGCCGGTGAGCGTTCCGGAAGAATGGTTGCCGAACTGGAGCATATTGCCAAAAGCTACGGTGACAAAGTGATTGTTCGTGATTTTTCAGACACAATCCTTCGTGGCGACAAGGTCGGACTGATCGGGCCCAATGGCGTGGGAAAAACGACACTGTTACGCATGATCTTAGGGGAAGAAGCCCCTGATGAGGGCAGTATCCGGCAAGGGGCCAATCTGCAGATCGCGTATTTTGACCAGATGCGGGCGCAGTTAAACGATGAAGCCAGTCTCGTCGATACCATATCGCCCGGCAGTGAATGGATTGAAATCGGGGGCCAGAAAAAGCATGTCATGAGCTATCTGGGTGATTTTCTTTTCACACCGGAACGCGCCCGTTCACCGGTCAAGTCGCTTTCCGGGGGAGAACGCAACCGGCTGCTCTTGGCCCGGCTCTTTGCCCGCCCGGCCAATGTGCTGGTACTGGACGAGCCGACCAATGATCTGGATATTGATACGCTGGAGCTGCTGGAAGAACTCCTGCAGGATTACAATGGCACGGTTTTTCTGGTCAGCCATGACCGCACCTTCATTGATAATGTGGTCACTCAGGTGATTGCAGCTGAAGGCAATGGCATCTGGCGGGAATACCCGGGCGGATACAGCGATTGGGAACGGATGCGCCCCAAACCCGATACGTCTGTTGACAACAGGACATCCACAAAAAGCCAGCCATCTTCTCCCAAAAAAGACCCATCGGCTCCTGCACGACGTAAAAAACTGAGTTACAAGGATCAGCGGGAACTGGATGAACTCCCCGACCGGATCGCGGCGCTGGAAGAAGAACAGCAGGCAATTGCTGTCAGACTCTCAGATCCGGATCTGTATAAAAACGACAGGGAGGAAAGTGTACAGCTCAATCAGCGTTTTACGGAAATTGAGGATGAGCTGATGGCCTGCATGACGCGTTGGGAAGCCATTGAGGCAAGCCTCAAGGAATAGTGCGGGGATTACGACGCAATGCGTTTAAAGTCACGCGGCCTGAAACCCATGGCCAAAAGCGCGCCGAAATAAACCACCCCGCACAGCGTCATCACACCGGCAAGCACTCCTGCCCGATATAACGGTGTCGACTGCATCCCGGTCCAGTCAAAGTAAGAAGCGGCCCAGAGTGCCACGCCTGCCAGCAAAAATAAGGCCCCTGCCAGCTTGATCAGAAACATCGGCCAGCCGGCCACCGGGGTATAAATGCCGCGCCGCCTTAACCCGATATACAGGCAAACGGCATTGACACAGGCACCCAGCCCGATGGCCAGTGCCAGGCCGGCATGTGCAATCCAGGGCACAAAGACCAGGTTCATGAGCTGCGTAATAATCAGGACCACAACGGCAATTTTGACCGGCGTCCTGATATCCTGCTTGGCATAAAATCCGGGAGCCAGAATTCTGACCAGAATCAGCCCGATGAGTCCCACCCCATAGGCCACAAGCGCGTTGGATGTCATGGAGACATCCTGCACATTGAATTTGCCGTAATGAAAAAGCGTGGTCGTAAAAGGCTCCGGCAGGGTCATCAGAAAAACAGCGGCCGGCATGGCAAGAAGAAATGTCAGCCTTAACCCCCAATCCAGCAGGGCGGAATACTCTTCCGTATCCTGTTTTGCGTGGGCCCGCGAAAGGCTCGGCAAGAGGATCGTCCCCAGTGCGACACCCAACAGTGCGTTCGGGAATTCCATCAGCCTGTCCGCATAGGAAAGCCAGGAAACACTGCCGTTAGGCAGATGGGATGCGATATTGGTATTGATCATCAGGCTGATCTGCGCCACCGATACCGCAAATGTGGCCGGAATCATCTGGCTGATGACTCTTCTGACGCCTTCATTGCGAAAGACGGCAAAAACCCGGAAAGAAATCCGGGGAAGCATATTGATTTTCTTCAGCGCCGGAATCTGGATAAGCAATTGGAGCAACCCGCCGACAAAAACCGCAAAAGCCAGTGCATAAACCGGCTGGTCCATATGCGGCGCAACAAAAAGCGACGCCACAATGAAAGACATATTCAAAAGAACCGGGGTAAAAGCCGGTATCCGGAATTCACGCCAGGTATTCAAAATGCCGCCTGCCAGTGCAACCAGTGACATGAACAGGATGTACGGAAACATGATACGCGTCATGACAACCGATGATTGGAAAACGGCCGGATTATTATCAAATCCTGTCGCAATCAGGAACACAACCGTCGGGGCAGTGATGACGCCTATCACCGTTACTATCATCAATGCCCAAAAAAGTGCCGAAGCAACTTTGTTTACCAGTTCACGGGTAGCATCGGCTCCCTTCTGGTTGGTATATTCAGCAAGAATAGGGACAAAAGCCTGGGAAAAAGCGCCTTCGGCAAAAAGCCTTCTTAGCAGATTGGGAATGCGGAATGCCACAAAAAATGCATCTGTAAAACCCGATGCACCAAAAGCCCGCGCAATCAGCAATTCGCGTATCAGGCCGGTGATACGCGAAAGCATGGTCATGCCAGAGATGGTAAAAAGGGTTTTCAACAGGTTCATGGACAGGCATTATAGACCCACACGTGTCCGATTCATCGTCAAAGCCGCTTTGCCGGCCAAAAAATTGCCTTTGCGCCGTGAAAATAAATTTGTCACCAGGCTTTGACTGGAATTCCAACTCGCTGTATAATCAGCAGTTTTCCAGATTCACCCTGATATTTTTCAGGCTTTTTACAATTTAACAATTCAGATGGAGTTTCCATGTACGCGGTCATAAAAACCGGCGGCAAACAATACAAGGTTGTTGCCGGCAAAAAATATAAAGTAGAACAGATACCGGCAGACATTGGATCCGAAATCACTATCGATCAGGTTCTTGCAGTTGGTGAAGGCGAAAGTATCCGCTTTGGCACACCATTGGTCGACGGTGCGACGGTTCAAGCTACGGTAGTGACGCAAGGGCGTCATCCTAAAGTCACAATTTTCAAGATGCGTCGTCGCAAGCATTACCAGAAGCGCCAGGGCCATCGTCAAAACTACACCGAACTGCAAATCGTTTCCATCAACGCCTAACCAGCGGTTGTTCACTTAGAAACGAATTTATTCAGGAGCTTGAAATGGCACACAAAAAAGGTGGCGGCACAACCAGAAATGGCCGCGATTCACACTCAAAACGCCTGGGCGTTAAAGTTTATGGTGGACAATCCATCAACGCAGGCGGCATTATTATCCGTCAGCGCGGCACATCCGTACATCCGGGTGACAATGTCGGCATGGGCAAAGACCACACCCTGTTCGCACTGGTAGACGGCAAAGTCAAATTTGTTGTCAAAGGCGAAAAAAACAGGCAATACGCAACGGTTGTTCCTGCGTAAGCCAGCAAGATAAAAGCATCGGATAGCGATGCTTTGACAGGAGAAGGCTCTGCCCGCAGCGGAGCCTTTTTTCGTATTCAAGGAAAACAGCCATGAAATTTATTGACGAAGCAAAAATTGAAGTGATTGCCGGCAACGGAGGCAATGGCGTTGCTTCGTTCAACCGGGAAAAATACCGCCCCTTTGGCGGTCCTGACGGTGGCGATGGCGGCAAAGGCGGCAGCGTATGGGCGCTTGCCGACAATAACGTCAATACCCTGATTGATTTTCGTTACACCAAGCTTTTCCGCGCCAAAAACGGCGAAAACGGCCGCGGCTCTGACCAGTACGGCAAGGGTGCCGACGATATTATTCTGCATATGCCGGTTGGTACGATGATCAAGGACGTCAATACCGGGGAAATCCTGGCTGATCTGACGGAAAACGGCCAGCGCCAGTTGCTTGCTCAGGGCGGAGAAGGCGGCTGGGGCAATATTCATTTCAAAAGTTCCACCAACCGCGCCCCCCGCCAAAAGACCGAAGGTAAATCCGGCGAGCGACGTGACTTGCAGCTTGAACTCAGTGTTTTGGCTGATGTCGGGCTTTTAGGGATGCCCAATGCCGGTAAATCCACGCTGATTTCCGCTGTGTCCAATGCGCGTCCCAAAGTCGCCGATTACCCTTTTACCACCCTGCATCCCAACCTGGGGGTGGTACGTATCGGCACAGAAAAAAGCTTTGTGATTGCCGACATCCCCGGGCTAATTGAAGGTGCAGCGGAAGGCGCAGGCCTTGGTCACCAGTTCTTGCGTCATTTGCAACGAACCAACCTGCTGCTGCATATTGTTGATATCGTTCCTTTTGATGAAACAGCAGACCCGGTTAAAAATGCCCGCTCACTGGTAAAAGAGCTGGAAAAATATGACCCGGAACTCGCTGAAAAGCCACGCTGGCTGGTATTGAACAAACTGGATATCATTCCGGAAGAAAGCCGTGACAAAACCGTACGCGACTTTACCCGCCGTTTCAAATGGAAAGGCCCTGTCTTTCAGATCTCCGCCGTAACACAGGCTGGCTGCATGGAATTGATGGAAGCGATCTACCGTCATATTGAGGCCGAACGCCAATCCCTGGAACGTACACAAAAAACTTCTGTACCCGAAGAAATTCGTGATATAGACTCTATCGATCCTGACGATCCCCGCTTCAAGATTATTGAATAACCCTTTTCCGGCACTCCTATGAAATCTGTCATCCCCCATGCAAAACGCCTGATCGTCAAGATCGGCTCATCCTTGCTGACAGATAATGGAAAGGGGCTGGATCATGCTGCCATTGCCCGCTGGGCCGCCCAGATTGCACAACTTCGTTCATTGGGCAAGGAAATCATTCTGGTGAGCTCCGGCGCCATTGCAGAAGGTATGCTCAGGCTCGGCTTTGACAAGCGGCCAGCAGATATTCACAAACTGCAGGCCTGTGCCGCTGTCGGACAAATGGGACTGATCCAGATCTATGAAAGCAGCTTCAGGGCGTATCACATCCACACAGCCCAGGTTCTTTTAACGCACGCAGATCTGTCTGATCGTGAGCGATATCTGAATGCACGCTCCACTTTGCTGGAACTGCTTCACATGGGTGTCATTCCCATCATAAATGAAAATGACACGGTCGTAACAGATGAAATCCAGTTTGGCGACAACGACACGCTGGGTGCACTGGTTGCCAATCTGGTTGAAGCGCATGCCCTGATTATCCTGACTGACCAGGAAGGCCTCTTTAATGCCGACCCGCGAAAAAATCCGGAAGCTGAACTGATCCGCCATGCGCGGGCAGGAGATCCCGAACTGGAAAAAATGGCCGGAGGGGCGGGCAGCGAAATTGGGCGTGGCGGCATGCTGACAAAGGTGCTGGCGGCCAAACGGGCTGCCCGCTCTGGTGCGCACACCGTAATTGCCTGGGGCAAGCTGGAAAATGTGCTGGTCAGGCTGGCAGCAGGAGAAATGATTGGCAGCCAGTTAGAAGCCCCTTCCGGGCATCTGCAGGCAAAAAAGCAATGGATGATCGATCACCTGCAGACAGCAGGAAAGGTTTTCCTGGATACCGGCGCGGTACAGAAAGTGCTGAAAGATGGCAAATCCCTGCTCCCGATCGGGGTAACGGAAATTCGCGGCGACTTCAGACGAGGTGAAGTCATCGCATGCTTTGATGAATCAGGACGAGAGATCGCACGAGGACTCAGCAACTACTCCAGCTCGGATGCACAACGCATCCTTCGTCACAACTCCTCTGAAATCGCCGATATTCTCGGCTATCATGGCGCACCGGAACTCATTCACCGGGACAATCTGGTTTTATTGTAATCAGAAACGATTATCGTATTTAGATCCC
>JAAZED010000197.1 GCA_012512465.1 Oxalobacter sp.
ACCAATAGGTGTTATTGTCCAGTATGGCGGACAGACCCCGCTCAAGCTGGCACTGGATCTTGAGAAAAACGGCGTACCGATTATCGGTACATCACCGGACATGATCGATGCGGCAGAAGACCGCGAGCGTTTCCAGCAACTCCTGCAGAAGCTTGATTTGCGCCAGCCACCAAACCGCACGGCCCGTACCGAGGAAGAAGCACTGGAAATGGCCCAGGAAATCGGTTATCCGCTGGTGGTCCGTCCTTCGTATGTCCTGGGTGGGCGTGCCATGGAAATCGTCCATGAACAAAGCGGCCTGGAACGTTACATGCGTGAAGCTGTCAAGGTATCGAATGATTCTCCTGTTTTGCTTGACCGCTTTCTGAACGATGCCATTGAGGTGGATGTGGACTGTATCTCAGACGGTACCCGCACCTTTATAGGTGGTGTGATGGAACATATTGAGCAGGCGGGTGTGCACTCGGGGGATTCTGCCTGTTCCCTGCCGGTCTATTCACTTTCACGCGAAACGGTTGATGAGCTCAAGCGGCAGACAACACTGATGGCACACGCGCTCAATGTGGTTGGTTTGATGAATGTCCAGTTTGCCATCCAGAAGGAAGAAGTGAATGGCGAAATGAAAGACAAGGTTTTTGTACTGGAAGTCAATCCGCGCGCATCACGGACGGTCCCGTTTGTTTCCAAGGCAACAGGCCTTCAGCTGGCAAAGATTGCTGCCCGCTGCATGGTAGGAAAGACACTGGATTCACAGGGTATTTTCAGTGAAACCATTCCGCCATATTACAGCGTCAAGGAAGCGGTATTCCCGTTTATCAAGTTCCCGGGCGTTGACACGATCTTAGGACCGGAAATGAAGTCGACAGGTGAAGTCATGGGGGTGGGCAAAACCTTTGGCGAGGCCTATGTGAAATCGCAGATGGGCGCAGGCGTGACATTGCCGCGTTCTGGCAAGGTTTTCCTTTCCATCAAGGACAGTGACAAGCCACGGGCAGTAAAGGTGGCAAGGGAGCTGATCAGGCTGGGTTTTTCTATTGTTGCAACACGCGGCACAGCAGAAACTATCCGTCAGGCCGGCATGGAAGCAGAAACCATCAACAAGATGGCAGAAGGCCGCCCGCACGTGGGTGATCTGCTGAAAAACGGTGAGATCGTGCTGGTTATCAACACGGTGGAAGAGCGCAGGAACGCCATTGCGGATTCTCGTGCTATCCGGACCTCATCGCTGGCCGCGCGTGTCAATACGATCACGACAATCGCAGGTGCTGAAGCAAGCGTGCAGGGGATGTCCTATCTGGATGATATCCATGTCTATGATTTACAAAGCCTGCACAAAACCTTAAACTAACCCCTAAACTTATTATTTTTTGCGAGGTCATACTGGCATTGGAAGCAATGTCATTGATGACCTCGCTGGTTTTTTGGAGTAGTAGATATGTCAAGCAATATGGGTACCATCCCGGTTACCGTTCTCGGCGCAAAGATGTTGCGTGACGAGTTGCACAAACTCAAGACAAAGGATCGGTACGAGATCATCCAGGCGATTGCCGAAGCGCGTTCGCATGGTGATTTGTCTGAAAATGCCGAATATGAAGCCGCGAAGGAAAGACAGGGCTTTATCGAAGGCCGTATTGCCGAGCTTGAGGCCAAACTGAGTTCTGCCCAGATTATTGATCCGACATCGCTGAATGTGGATGGCAGGATTGTTTTTGGCGCTACCGTTTTGCTTGAGGATCTGGATAACGGCAAGCAGGTGCGTTACCAGATTGTCGGTAACGATGAAGCAGATATCAAGGAATTGAAGGTATCCATTACTTCTCCTATTGCCCGTGCCATGATCGGCAAATATAGCGGAGAGGTTATTGAGGTTGAGGCACCGTCCGGCATTCGTGAATACGAAGTGCTGGAAGTCCTCTATGTCTGATGGTTTGCGGAAAATCCCTGTCCTGATTGCTGTCAGGACAGGGATTTTTTCTTGGCGCTGGTCTGCCGTACCTTGGCACGTTTGACTTTACCACCGGCAGTCAACCGTTCGTTGCCCTTTACGGCGACTTTCTTTACGCGGCTGCGTACAGCGCCTGAGCCCGGACGGATGGTTTTAACTTCCCGTATGCCACGGGATTTTTTATCATCGAAAAGGGAGGAGGTTTTTTCCTTTTTGTGACGATAAACGACCAGCAGTTTTCCGATATGCTGTATGGGAGCCGCATTCAGTTCTGTGCAGATGGTCTGGTAAATATCAATCCGGTTGGCGCGGTCATCGCCAAAAACACGGATTTTGATGAGGCCATGCGCATCCAGGCTGCTGCTGATTTCCTTGAGCACCCCATCGGTCAGCCCGGCATCGCCAACCATGACGACCGGGTTTAAACCATGTGCCTGTTCACGCAGTCTGCTTCGTTCTGCCGGAGTTAATTTCAACATAAACTTTCCCTAAAAGGATATTGTACGCTAATGGCAAAAAATAAATTCAACAAAAGCTGGATGAACAGCCATTTGAATGATCCTTATGTGAAGCTTGCGCAGAAAGAGGATTACCGGTCGCGTGCGGCATACAAACTCAAAGAGATTGACGAAGAGGTAAAGCTCCTCAAAAGCGGCCAGGTAATTGTGGACCTGGGCTCCTCTCCCGGAAGCTGGTCACAGTACGTGATACGCAAAATGGGGCGTGATGGCGGGGCAATCAAGGGAGAGGTGGTCGGTATTGATATCCTGCCGATGGAAGCCATTGAAGGTGTCAGATTCCTGCAGGGTGATTTCAGGGAAGAGGACGTTTTGCACCAGCTTGAAGCCATGCTGGAAGGGCGCAAGGCAGATGTCATTTTGTCGGATATGGCGCTCAATCTTTCCGGTATTGCCTTAGCCGATGCTGCAAGAATGGAGGATTTGCTGGATATTGCACTGGACTTTGCGCAAACCCACCTGAAACCAAACGGCGCCTTGCTGGTCAAGTGTTTCAATGGAATGGGGTATAACGAGATACTGGCCAAATTCAGGGCGCAGTTTCAATCGGTGGTGTCCAAAAAACCGAAAGCCAGCCGTAACCAGTCTTCTGAGATTTATCTGTTGGGGCGTCATATGAAAACGGATGAGGGTATTTGAGGGAACGGCGCTTGATATCATCGTTTTTGTCCCCACTTACTTTTGATCCGGGTGAGTTTTATGGCAATTTGCCTGTAATTGAACCCATGTAACATTTTGTTTCCATATGGCACTGAAATTACGACCTGGCCTGATGCGAAGTACAGGAAATACGGGTAAAATGAAAAAACATATCAAAAAGGCGTGATACGCCTGAGGAGTTACCGTGCATAACATGTTTGTCAGGGCAGCCGTTTGGGGCGCCATCATTGTTATCCTTCTTATGACATTCAAGCATTTAACCGATCGTGATACTACGTCGGGTGCGACACCTATTTCGTACTCCGAATTTCTCGATGAAGTAAAAGCACAGCGCGTGAAAGATGCTGTCATTGAGGACCGAGTCCTCGTGGCAAACATGACTGACGGGCGCAGGGTCAAGACAGGCATAACCTACCTGGATCGTGGATTGATTGGCGATCTGGTCAACAGTGGCGTCAAGTTTGATGTCAAACAGCCTGAGGAGCCCTCATTCCTCTCGCAGATTTTTATTTCCTGGTTCCCCATGCTGCTTTTAATCGGCGTGTGGGTGTTTTTCATGCGACAGATGCAGGGCGGAGGAAAGGGCGGTGCCTTTTCTTTCGGCAAATCCAAGGCGCGCATGATTGATGAAAAGAGCAATACGGTGACTTTCAGTGATGTGGCCGGATGTGACGAGGCCAAGGAAGAAGTCGTTGAAATCGTCGAATTTCTGCGTGATCCGAATAAATTCCAGAAGCTGGGTGGCCGTATTCCCAGAGGCCTTCTTCTGGTTGGCCCTCCGGGTACCGGTAAAACACTGCTTGCGCGTGCTATTGCAGGCGAGGCCAAGGTGCCGTTTTTCTCCATTTCCGGCTCCGATTTTGTGGAAATGTTCGTGGGTGTCGGTGCCTCCCGTGTGAGGGACATGTTCGAGACCGCCAAAAAGCATCAATCCTGCATTATTTTCATTGATGAGATTGATGCTGTCGGCCGTCACCGTGGTGCAGGCATGGGCGGGGGCAATGATGAACGCGAGCAGACCTTGAACCAGCTTCTCGTTGAAATGGATGGCTTTGAGCCGAATTCCGGTGTTATCGTTGTCGCAGCCACTAACCGTGCCGATGTTCTGGACAAGGCGCTCCTTCGTCCTGGCCGTTTTGATCGCCAGGTGGTTGTCGGATTGCCCGATATTCGTGGCCGTGAGCAGATTCTGTATGTTCATATGCGCAAGGTGCCGATTGCTGCTGACGTAAAGGCAGATGTGATTGCACGCGGTTCTCCTGGCTTTTCTGGTGCTGACTTGGCCAATCTGGTCAATGAAGCGGCTCTTTTCGCGGCCCGTCGTAACAAGCGGCTTGTCGAAATGCAGGATTTTGAAGATGCCAAAGATAAAGTCCTGATGGGGCCGGAGCGCAAGTCTTTCGTCATGCGCGAAGAAGAGCGCAGGAATACAGCTTTCCATGAGGCCGGGCATGCCGTAGTGGCCAAGCTGCTGCCAAAATCTGATCCGGTTCACAAGGTGACCATCATGCCGCGCGGACATGCGCTTGGCCTGACATGGCAACTGCCCGAGTATGACCAGATCAATATGTACAAGGACAAGATGCTTGAGCAGATCGCCATCCTGTTTGGCGGGCGCATTGCTGAAGAGCTTTTCATGCACCAGATGTCAACCGGCGCTTCCAATGACTTTGAACGGGCAACCAAGATCGCCAGGGCGATGGTGACGCGCTATGGTATGTCTGAGTCCCTCGGCACCATGGTGTACGAGGATACCGAGCAGGACATGTTCCATGGTGGCCGTATGGCAGCCAAGACGGTGTCGGAGGCAACCCAGCAGAAAGTGGATAACGAAATCCGCCTGATTCTGGATCAACAGTATGATCTGGCGCGCCATCTGCTCCATGAAAACCGTGACAAGGTGGAGAAAATGGCCACCATGCTGCTGGAATGGGAGACACTGGATTCCGATCAGGTGAATGACATCATGGAAGGCAATGATCCGCGTCCTCCCAAATCAGGCACGCCAGTAGCGGCATCATCAGGTAATCCGTCGGGTGATGTATCTGAAAGTGCGACAGCTCCGGCCTGATGACAATAGGAATTGAACGAAAAGGGCGAGAAGTGATTCTGGCCCTTTTTGTATTTGGAATGTGCAGGAAACAGAAACAATGACACCTTTTTTTCAATGCGGGCGCTATCGTTTTGAGCTGGCCGGTCCGGATTATCGCCCGCTTGTCATGGGTATTCTCAATGTCACACCGGACTCCTTTTCCGATGGGGGGAAATATACGCAGCTGTCCGCTGCGTTGGCGCATGCCAACCGGATGATAGAAGAAGGCGTGGATATTATCGATATCGGCGCGGAATCCTCCCGTCCGGGCATTGAGCCGGTTTCACTGCAGGAAGAGCTGGATCGCATCATGCCGGTTGTCGAGGCATTGCGTGATTGCGGCAAGCCGCTTTCCATTGATACCTACAAACCCGAGGTGATGGCTGCCACCCTGGCAGCCGGTGTGGACATGATCAATGATATTGCCGGTTTTCAGTCTGATGAATCCATAGAGGCGGTTGTCCGGAGCCAGTGTGGATTATGTGTCATGCACATGCAGGGAGAACCCGAAACCATGCAGTCCGCGCCGGAATATAGTGATGTGACCGGTGAAGTAATCCGTTTTCTCCAGGAACAGGTCAATCGACTGGTTGCAGCAGGAGTGGTCAAAGAAAGAATCTGTATTGATCCCGGCTTCGGTTTCGGGAAAACTCTCGAACACAACCTGACACTTCTGAAAAATATCGGGCATATTCAGCAATCGCTTCAATTGCCTGTACTGGCAGGACTGTCCCGCAAATCAGTCATTGCCGCCATCACCAAAAAAGATGTTTCCCGGCGACTTGCCGGAAATCTGGGTGCCGCGCTTTCTGCCGTGGCCTATGGAACCCATATCGTTCGGGTGCATGAGGTGGGTGAAACCGTCGATGCACTTAAAGTATGGCAGGCAACAAGGTAAAATGACGGGTTGAAACTCATCGGAAATTACATCAGGAAGCTATGACGAGAAAATATTTTGGTACAGATGGCGTAAGAGGAACAGTCGGTATCAGTCCGATTACCCCGGACTTTGTGATGCGGCTGGGGTATGCGGCAGGCAAGGTGCTGACACGTTCGGGAACTTCAGCCATACAGCCTACGGTGCTGATAGGAAAAGATACCCGTATCTCAGGCTACATGCTGGAAGCAGCCCTGCAGGCAGGGCTTTCTGCTGCCGGTGTTGATGTCATGCTTTCCGGACCAATGCCAACGCCTGCTGTGGCTTATCTGACCCGCGCATTGCGTATTACGGCGGGCATTGTCATTTCTGCCTCCCATAATCCTTATCAGGATAACGGGATCAAATTCTTTTCCTCATCCGGCAACAAGCTGCCGGATGAAATGGAGCTGAAAATCGAGGAAATGATGGAGCGTCCAATGGATTGCGCCATGTCGGACGCCCTGGGAAAAGCGCGGCGCCTGGATGATGCGCAAGGACGATATATCGAGTTTTGCAAAAGCACCTTTCCCGGTGAGTTCGATCTGCGTGGCATGAAAATTGCGGTGGATTGTGCGCATGGTGCGGCTTATCACATTGCGCCTCACGTTTTCCATGAATTGGGCGCTGAAGTTATTGCGATTGGCGTACAGCCTAATGGTGAAAACATCAATGATGGCTGTGGCGCAACTTCACCTGAGGCGCTGGCAGAAGCGGTGATCATGCATGGTGCCGATGTGGGCATTGCGCTGGATGGTGATGCAGACCGCGTTGTCATGATTGATGAAAAAGGAGAGATCTACAATGGTGACCAGCTGCTTTACCTGATGACCAAGGACCGCATGTCACAGGGAGCAGTTGACGGGGTGGTTGGTACGCTCATGACCAACATGGCGCTTGAAGTGGCTTTTGCCAGGATGGGTATCGGATTTGAGCGCGCAGCGGTGGGTGACCGGTATGTACTGGAAGCCATGCAGGAGCGCGGGTGGGTGCTGGGTGGAGAAGGTTCCGGGCATTTACTTTGTCTGGACAAACAGACAACCGGTGATGGTATCGTGTCGGCCCTTCAGGTGCTTTCTGCCTTGCGGCGCAACAACGCCACACTTTCCGAATATTGCAACGATCTTACCCTTTTTCCACAGACACTGATCAATGTGCGTATCGCGCGCGGCTTTAACTGGAAAGAAAATGAAGCCATGCTGAAAGAAAAGGAAAAAGTGGAAAAAGAACTCGGTAATAGCGGAAGGGTCCTGATTCGTGCCTCCGGCACTGAGCCGCTATTGCGTATCATGGTCGAAGCGGAAAATGAAGCGGCTGCTCATGCCATGGCCAAACGGATTGCGGATTACTGCATGGTCGATGCTGCCTGAGATGAATTAATTAAGGGAAAACTGCGATAAAAAGTAAGAGATTGATTGACCACACCACCAGATAGCGTTATTATTTCGTTCTTCGGGGCGTGGCGCAGCCTGGTAGCGCATCTGGTTTGGGACCAGAGGGTCGGATGTTCGAATCATCTCGCCCCGACCAAAATACCAACGGGTTATCTATCGCATAGATAACCCGTTTTTATTTCATGCCTCCTATTGCAGCGGTGTCGCCGCCAGCATTTGTCATGGCTTTTGCATATTGCGCAGGATATTCATCGGCAAAATATGCATAACCGTTCGCTAAATCGCTGGAAAACCCGCGTGGCCACGGAAAATGCCAGCATTCCGGCCAGCATGGCGATAAAAAAGACAACACTTTTTGCGGACGCATAGCCCAGCAATACAATGGCTGGTCCGGGGCAAATGCCTGCCAGTCCCCAGCCGATACCAAACAGCGCACTTCCTGTTACCAGCCGATAATCAAGGTTTTGGGTATCCGGTAATTGAAGAGGAATGCCTGTCATGGTAGTTTTGCGTTTTTTTGCTATCAGAAAGACGATCGCACTGATCGGGATAGCCCCTGCCATAACCAGCGCCAGCGAAGGATCCCAGTTTCCCACAATATCTAGAAATGCCAGGATTTTCACCGGGTTGGACATGCCGGAAAAAATGACGCCCATACCGAAGAGAAGTCCTGAAATCAAAGCGGTCAGAATATACATGGCGTTTTTCTCACATCATCAGGTGGCGGGTAAAAAACACGGTGGAAAATCCGGCAATCATGAAGATGGCCGTTGCGACAATGGAGCGTTTTGACAGGCGGGATATTCCACAGATGCCATGACCGCTGGTGCAGCCTGATCCCAGCCGGGCACCGAAACCAACCAGCAACCCTGCCGCAATCAGGAAAGGCCAGCTCGTATCAATATGGCTTTCGGGCAAAGTGCTCATGCCCTGGTACAGGACGGGAGACAGAAAGATGCCGCCAAGAAAAGCCAGCCGCCACAACGTATTGTTTCTTGCCGGTGGCAGAAGTCCGCCGATAATTCCACTGATCCCGGCTATTTTTCCATTAACCAGCAACAACAACATGACGGCCAGCCCGATAAGTACACCACCAGCCAGGGCACTTGCCGGGGTAAAACTGTGCCAGTCAATCATGATCATGACGTCTCTCCCGTCTGCTGGCAGTAAAGTTCACACAGGGTTGACAGCACTGCGAGCACTTTGGGACTGGCTACAGAGTAATAAATCCGCTTTCCCTCCCGTCGTGTATTGACGAGTCCCTCTGTTCTCAGAACCCCCAGTTGCTGGGAAAGTGACGGCTGGTGAATGTCCAGTTGCTCCTCAAGTTCGCTGACGGACTTTTCCCCTTTGCTCAATTGGCACAGCAAAAGCAGGCGATCCTCGTTAGACAGGGCGCGCAGCGTCTGGGCAGCCTCTTTAGCGGTACTTCTCATCAACTCCCTGTCCAGGTCTGTAAATTTGATCATCACGAAATACTCCTGTTGTTGCGTTGCATGAAGGTTTACATTATATATAATTGTATTATATTATTTAATATAACGTTTGGCTGTTTTTAATCCCGTTCATCTTTTCAGGGAGTCCATATGGAAACATTGAGAATCATTGTCATTGGCGGTGTTGCCGCTGGCGCATCCTTTGCTGCGCGTGCCCGCCGTCTTTCGGAAACTGCGCAGATTACGATTATTGAGCGGGGTCCGGATGTGTCTTTTGCCAATTGCGGGCTTCCTTATCATATCGGTGGCGAAATCCCGGAAAGACGGGCGCTGGCGGTGCAGACTGAGGCGTCACTGAAAGCCATGCTCAATCTGGACGTTCGAACGCTTAGCGAGGCCACCTTCATTGACCGCGCCGCAAAGCGCGTATTGGTCCGCAATCTCAGAAACGGGGAAGAGGAGTGGCTGGCGTACGATAAATTGATGCTTTCTCCGGGCGCGGCACCTGTCTATCCTTCGCTTCCCGGCATTGATGATCCGCGTGTTTTTACCTTGCGTAATCTTCAGGATATGGACCGTATTGCAGCGGCATCGGAAGCGGGAAAGCATGCGGTCATCGTCGGGGCCGGTTTTATCGGGCTGGAGATGGCCGAACAATTGTATCGCAAGGGACTTTCTGTTGAGATTGTGCAGATCATCCATCAGGTGCTGTCGCTGCTTGATGCCAAATTGGCGGGATTGCTTGAAGATGAACTGAGTAAAAACAATATCGGTCTGCATCTGGGAAACCAGATTACCCGTTTTGAGGGCCGCGAAAACAAGCTGCTTTGCCACCTGTCTTCGGGAACGGTGTTGGAAACAGACCTTGTTGTCATGTCTATCGGTGTGCAGCCTGAAAGCGCGCTGGCACAAGCAGCGGGCTTACAACTGGGCGAAAAAGGGCATATTGCGGTCAGTGCATTCATGCAAACTTCTGACCCCGATATTTATGCTGCAGGCGATGTTGTTGAAACCAGCGAACGAACGATGGGAGGACAAATAGCTGTGCCGCTTGGCGGGCCGGCAAACCGGCAGGGGCGTGTTGCAGCAGATCACCTCTTCCTTAAGGAAAAAGCGCGCCCCTATCCCGGCTCACTGGGAACCTCGATTGTCCGGGTATTTGACATGGCTGCAGGCGTCACAGGCTGGAATGAAAAGGGGCTGAAAAAGGCCGGTATTGATTATGAAACAGTAACCGTCACGGACAGCCATCACGTCTCATACTATCCGGGAGCCAAACCGCTGACACTCAAAATATTCTGGGCACGCGACGATGGTATGCTCCTTGGAGCACAGGCTGCCGGGCAGGAAGGGGTTGATAAACGGCTTGATGTGATGGCAACTGCAATTGCGGCAGGGATGAACATTGAAGATCTTTGTCATCTGGAACTTGCCTATGCGCCTCCATTTGGCTCAGCCAAGGATGTGGTCAATATCGCCGGATTTGTCGCAACCAACATGCAGGACGAACTGGTTAATATGGTTCATGAATTTCCGGCGGCTTCAGCCGATGTGCAGTTGCTGGATGTACGTGGCAAGGCATTGTCAATGGCCCAGCCGGTTCCCGGTGCCATCAATATTCCCTTAACATCCTTGCGAAACAGCATGGACAGGCTTGATCCGGGCAAACCGGTTGTCATATTTTGCTCGATAGGAAAGAACAGCTATTTTGCATCCAGAGTGTTGTTGCAGCATGGTTTTGATGCAAAAAGCCTTGCCGGAGGTGCTTTTATCAATAAGGAACGCAAAGCGGCGCCTGTCACGTAATCGGCGCATGATAGAAGAGGTGATGAATCATTCGGAGTTTTGTGGCGGGAATACTATTTGCAAAACACAGGTCAGGAAAATCAGCCGGTCGCTCGATCGGCTTTTTTTATTAAAATCCATCACGCAACAGCGTTTTGGCTAAATCCTGGTTTTTTTGCATTATTTATTGTCAGGAAGAAGGCTTCTTCTCATGCATTCGTCATACAGGGTATCTTCAGACCAGTTGTTGTAGCCGATGAATCCTTCCATCATCATGGTCGCCAGCGCAATTTTTGCGGCATCCGACGTCCGGATGAACTGCACAAAATATTCCAGGTCGTAACTGACAAGCTTTTGGATTAAAAGCTCTTTTCTGGTTCTGATCTCGTTTGGCATAACCTGTCCTGTTTTAAATTATTCTGTCAGGTCTTGCCGATTAAATGTTTCAATCACACCTGGATCAGAAACCAGTTGCGCTTCGTCTTCTGATATTTTGACCCACCATTCGCCACCGATCGGATCCCGAAACTCTTCGCCTATGGCGACGTACTGAAAATTTTGCATGTCACTTCCTTTGCCGGATTTTGCGTGTGCCTGTCTATTGAAAATCATATCCAGAAAACATCATAGCGGCCCATTGGTTTTTTATCTGAAGATGGTCAATAGTTTTGTTTACCGCTGCTTTTGTTATTGTATGCGAAACCGTGAAGACGTTACACGGGTAAATGCCCCTGTTCATGAATATGACAGAGAGGAAGGCATGTATTTATGATGTTGATTGGCCGTTTTTAGAAGACAGATTATCTGGAATGACAGCCACGCCCAATCATTGCTGATTCAGGGTAAACTGTGTTCACAGCCTGTTCGGACAAGGGGGTCATCCATGCGAAAATTGTTGCTGTTACCGGTTCTTTTTCTTTACGCTTTTTTTGCCCACTCTCTTGCCAATGCCGCCCCTTCACTGACGGTTACCGATATGCAGCCAGCAGGAGAGGCTGCATATCTGACGCAGATTGTTGTGCGCTTTTCCGAAAACATGCGTTCGTCCGGACAAACAGAGCAGGATGCGGCTACTTCCCCCCTTCAACTGAAAACTTCCTCGGGTGATCTCCCGGCAGGAAAGTATCGCTGGACAGATCCGGCAACGCTGACGTATCTTTTTGATGAACCGGTTGCTGCTCCCCTGACAATCATGGCTACCGTTTTGGCAGGTGCCAAAGCGCTTTCAGGCCGCGTATTGAATAAAACAGTCTCGTGGAAAGTCAGTACGCCACCGTATGATTTTTCAGTGGCACCGTATGCTTCGCTTCCTGCCAAAAATCCGATTGTGGCGCTTTCCAGCAATTACGAAATTACGCCTGGCATTCTCAAAGACAAGCTGTCCATCCTGATGAATGGACAGATGATTCCCTTTACTGTCGATGAAATCCAACACCCTATACCACCAGGACATCGCAGCATATATACCGCATTCGGGTATCGCATTGACATGCCGGCAGATCTACCGCCGAATGCCATTGTTGAGATCAGGCTGGCTCCTGGCATTACTTTCAAAAAAGGCGGTGAACCGGCAAAAGCACATACTTTCATTGTGACAGGTTATAAATCACAATAAAAACATGTGGACAAAAGGACATATTCGGGTGGCCATCTGTATACGGCAGCCGTTGCCACAGCACTTGTTTTAACATGAGCTTGCCTATAATCAATTTTTTTGATTCAACCGGACTTAAAATGGAGAACAAAGGAGGGGGTAAATGATGAAAAAACACATTCAGGCAGTTGCAGTTGTCTCAGCAATCATTTTTTCTCAGGCAGTGATGGCACAGGGGACTAAAAATGCCCCGGTCATCAGTGATGCTGAAGGACCGATCAAAATCATCAATCTTTATGATCTTGAAAAGGAGGCGTCAACGAAAGTAGCGAAGGGCGCTTTTGGCTATGTCGAGGGAGGCGCAGAGGATGAAGTCACCATGCGAAGCAATTCGACCGCATTCGACAAGAAAAAAATCCTGCCCAATGGTCTGGCAGGTATAGATGGCGTCAATTTAAAGACCACTTTTTTAGGTGTTGAATTAGCCAGTCCGATCATTATCGCGCCAATGGCCGCCCATGGGCTGGTCCATAAAGAAGCAGACAGGGCAACCATCAGGGGAACTC
>JAAZED010000198.1 GCA_012512465.1 Oxalobacter sp.
GGACAGGATAGTGGCGTAGCATCATGCGGCGGCTCCTTGTCCCGGCCCTTGTCCTCTTGCTGGGCGGCTGCGTCTCATACCAGGGGCTGCCATCCGGCTGGGAAGCCATCGAAAAGCACGACACCACCGATGATTGCGCTTCCATTGCGGGGATGTATGCCAATCAGGGCGAATACCCGGATGGCTCGCCGGTATACCTCACCACGCTGCTCATCCCCGAAAAAAGCCGAAAAGGCGCCTTTACCACCGGTGTGCTTGAGAAAGCCGATACCATCACCCTTACCCGTGACAAGGGCACCGCCTTTCTCATGCGCATGAAAGGCGAAGGGCTGGATGCGCAAAAAAAGATCGACCGGTCCAGGGGCCACTACCGCTGCGTAGAAGGAGTCATGCAAATGGATGACACCCACGGCAGCCAGGATGGCGTCATCGCCCGCAGCCATTTCACCTTCCGCACCCTCTACCGCACGGATGACTGGCTCACCATCAAAAGCACAGGCATGGACACCACCCTGCTGGTGGTTATTCCCCTGAACCAGTACGAGTACCGCTGGGCGCGCTTTGCCGTCAAAAAACCGGAAGCCATCCCCGCCCCGGAAGAAAACGCGCCCTGAGAGATAAATCGCGTTTTTTTGACAAAACACTCTGTCATAACCCGTCTCATCCATATAAACTAGGCTGAAATCCAGGCTGATCCGTCTTAACTGCAACCATCGTGGAGCGTACCGTGAAAAATACCCGGCCCCAAAGCAAACCCAGGAAATCCGGCAATGTGAAAAAAGAGCCGAATGTACTCTACTTTTCCCCGGAGCCGCAGGACAATACCCGGCTGGCCAATCTGTGCGGCCCGATGGATGAAAACATCCGCCAGATCGAATCCGCCCTGGATATCGAGGTCAACCGCCGCGGGGGCAAATTCATCCTGACCGGAAAAGAAGCCTTGAAGGCGCTGCACCTGCTGGAACAGTTTTACGCCATGTCCAATGTCCCGGTATCGATAGACGATATCCAGCTTGCGCTGGTGGAGGTGCGGGCGGTTCAGACCAATCTCGCGCAGGGCATGCCGGTGGGCATCATTGCCGACGCCGAGGTATCAAGCCCGGTGCTCAAGACCCGACGGAGCGATTTGCGCGGGCGCACCCCCATGCAGGTGGAATACCTCAAGACGATCCTGGAACACGATATCACCTTCGGTATCGGCCCGGCCGGTACGGGCAAGACCTACCTGGCAGTGGCCTGTGCAGTGGATGCGCTGGAACGGGAAAGCGTACAGCGGGTCATCCTCACCCGCCCGGCGGTGGAAGCAGGCGAACGGCTCGGCTTTTTGCCGGGCGACCTGGCACAAAAGGTCGATCCCTACCTGCGCCCGCTGTACGATGCGCTGTATGACCTGATGGGCTTTGAACGTACGCAGCGCCTTTTTGAAAAGCAGGTGATTGAGATCGCCCCGCTGGCCTATATGCGCGGGCGCACGCTCAACAATGCCTTTGTCATCCTCGATGAGGCGCAAAATACGACGCCTGAGCAGATGAAAATGTTTTTGACGCGTATCGGCTTTGGCAGCAAGGCGGTGATCACCGGCGACATCACGCAGATCGACCTGCCGAACCACCAGAAAAGCGGGCTGATCGACAGCCTGCATATCCTCAAGGATGTCCGCGGCATTGGCGTGACCCACTTTACCAGTGTCGATATCGTGCGCCACCCGCTGGTGGCCCGGATTGTGGAAGCCTATGAAAAGATGGAAGCCTTCAAGCGCGGCAATACCCTGAAAAAAGCAGACGCGGCCTCCCCGGCAC
>JAAZED010000199.1 GCA_012512465.1 Oxalobacter sp.
ATATTGTCATAGGTAATTCCCTCAATATCACCTGGCGATGGTGCATAAAACTCGTTTTTTCCTGATTTCGTAAAAATATCAAGCAACTTGAAATACACGCTCTCCTGAGGCGTATTTTCCCGATACATACCGTGAAGCTCGATCAGGATTTCTTCCTCGAAAAAATCGATACTGGCTTCAACCGGATTAGCATTGGTATTGAACCAGCGGACGAAATTGTATTTCCCTTGTTCGGTGAATCTGAATTTAGCGATTGCGCCTGATTCGTTTTTTACGATTGTGAAATCATTTGCGGGCATGACTTTCTCCTTTTCCCGTTTAACGGTAGTTTAAAAAGGAGTAAGCCTGAAACAGGCTTGCCGGTGCGCTTTACACTGGCAAACCCCGAAGAGTCTGCGTTATTTACTGGAAGGATGTTTTATCTTTGATGTGCCTGATCATAACGGCCCTGTTCGCGCTTCTTCTGATCATGACGCAAAACCCAGGTTGGGATGCTGAACAAACCAATGACAAGGATTACGCATCCAACAAAGATGTATGTATTGATGCTCATTTATCTAACTCCTTGAAAAAGGACAGTCCATAAAAAAATAGTACCACGGCTGCGATTAACAGTGTTACGCATTTGGTGATGAAATCCAATGTCCACGTTGAACCAGAAAAAACCAGACCGAGAAAAGCAAGTCCAGCTGCTGATGCAAAAAAGGAGTAAGCGCGTAGGGCTTGTCTGTGCTTATGCAGAGACAAACCCCGAAGGGTTTGCTTTGGTTAAAGTAAAAGTTCTTCAAGCGATGGCTGCTCAGCGGATTTTGCGTCAATAAGTGACTTGTCACGTTTTACCCTGACACCCTGAATGAACTGTCTGGCGATATCTTCTGGCTGGTTTGCCAGTAGCTGATCGACTCGTTCTGAAAGGCCATCGGCAGGCGTCTTGCTTACCTTGCACCATTCCATGAACTTTTGGCCCACTGTGCCTAGTGAAGAAATGCCGGCAGCTCGTTGCCGTTGAACAGGAAGAATCTTACCTTCGATCTTCATCCCGGCCACATTGGCTGTACCCAGGATTTGTTCAATTGCATCACGATCAACCGTGCTTGCATACTCTTCATCCACCGTGAACCTCACACGAACGTAGCCACCGGCGCACTGCTTTGCCAGCGCTTCAAGCTCATCCATATCCGGGACCCCATCGAAAGTAATGTCATACATCTGTTTGGATGGTGTGACATGCTTTTCAAATGTGGCATTTCCAGATTCCACGTCCCATACCAGGAAACACTTATCCCCTTGCTCACCATAATGAAAGCGGCCAATCGAGCCGGCGTAAGCAATCATCTGGCAGCGGTTATTGAAGTGGTTTTCCCAGGACTGAAAAGCGTGGATATGCCCAAGCATCACCGCATCGGCACAAGCGGCAAAGAGTGTCCCCTGTGTGAACTCATTGTCTTGATCGACCATCTTCACACCACTTTCGTTCATAGATTCATTCACGGTACCGTGACTGACCAGAACGGTCGGGATTCCCATCTGATGCAGCTTTTTGTTGGAAACACCAAAGTGAGAAAGCAGTGCGGCAACCTGGTTTCCCATTTCACCAGCTCTGTTTTCCGGGCCAAGCGCTTCCACCAATGTTGCCTTGTTCA
>JAAZED010000200.1 GCA_012512465.1 Oxalobacter sp.
CAATACGGCCCAGGCGGTCTTTCAGGTCTTCCAGTCCGGTTGCCAGGCAGAAAATAGCCATGACTTCAGAAGCAACAGCAATATCAAATCCGTCAGAACGGGGGAAACCATTGCCGGGTCCACCGAGACCAACCGTGACATCACGCAGTGCACGGTCATTCATGTCAACCACACGCTTCCACACGATACGGCGGGCGTCAATGCCGAGTTCGTTGCCATGGTGAATGTGGTTGTCGATCAGTGCGGCGAGCAGATTGTTGGCCAGGCTGACCGCACTGATGTCGCCAGTGAAATGCAGGTTGATGTCTTCCATCGGGACAACCTGGGCGTATCCACCGCCGGCCGCTCCCCCTTTCATGCCAAAGACAGGGCCCATTGAAGGCTCACGCAGGCAGATCATGGATTTTTTGCCGATACGGTTTAGTGCATCACCAAGTCCGATGGTCGTTGTTGTCTTGCCTTCACCGGCGGGGGTGGGGTTGATCGCGGTTACCAGGATCAGTTTGCCATTGGGCCTGTTTTTCAGGGTTTCCAGAAACTCCAGAGAAATTTTTGCCTTGTAGTAGCCATACGGCTCCATGTACTCTTCATCAATATCGAAACGCTGTGCAACCTGGCCGATGCGCAGCATCTTCGCTCTTTGAGCAATTGCAATATCTGTTGTCATTCTGGGATCCCTCTTTCACTGGAAGTTGCATTAATTTCAGGTTTATCTTCCATTGTAGATGATCCAAACAGTGCTTCGCAACAAAAACTGCCCGCAGTTTTTTTCTGTTTTCGGCGCAAGAAAAAATTGTTTTTCCGTTCAAGGCAGTATGGCGCTTTTATCAAATAAAGTATCAGCTTGGCATGAGGGCGCCATTTTTATGCCGCGCTGAATATCGGGATACGATTACAATACGATATGCGGGAAAATGCCCTGAATCTGTTTTTTTGACTTTTTATTGATTGAAACAATATGCTGGATAATCTGACACAACGGCTGGCCAAAGTGGTTAAAACGATGCGCGGAGAGGCGCGTCTGACAGAGGCCAATACAACAGAGATGTTGCGGGAAATACGACTTGCCCTGCTGGAGGCCGATGTGGCGTTGCCCGTCGTGCGCGATTTCATCAGCCGCGTGCGGGAAAAGGCGATGGGTGAAGACGTGATTGGTTCACTCACACCGGGGCAGGCACTGGTTGGTGTGGTTCAGCAGGAACTGGCCGATATCATGGGAGCTGACCTGGGCAAGGAGGCAACCCGGCTGAATTTTGCCACCCAGCCTCCGGCGGTCATTCTGATGGCCGGTTTGCAGGGGGTGGGTAAAACAACAACGGTTGGCAAACTGGCGCGATACCTCACAGGGGAAACCAGGAAAAAGGTGCTGACCGTTTCTACCGACGTCTACCGGCCGGCGGCAATCAAGCAGCTTGAAACCGTGTCGCAGCAGGCCGGGGTGGATTTTTATGCGTCGGAATCATCGGCAAAGCCGGTTGAGATAGCAAAAGCGGCGCTTGACCATGCCCGGCGCCATTACCATGATGTGCTGATCATTGATACGGCCGGCCGACTGGGTATTGACGAAGAAATGATGCAGGAAATTGCCGCCCTGCATGAAGCGGTAACTCCTATAGAAACGCTCTTTGTTGTGGATGCGATGCTGGGACAGGATGCGGTCAATGTTGCCCGTACCTTTAATGAGGCGCTGCCGCTGACAGGTATTGTGCTGACTAAGCTCGATGGTGATGCGCGGGGTGGTGCGGCATTGTCGGTGCGTCACATTACAGGCAAACCGATCAAGTTTGCCGGTGTTTCGGAAAAGCTCGATGGCCTGGAGGTGTTTGATCCTGCCCGAATGGCCAACCGGATTTTGGGTATGGGAGATATTCTTGCGCTTGTTGAAGAGGCCAGGAAAACGGTTGATATTCAGGCCGCACAGGATCTTGAGAAAAAACTCAGAAGCGGGGGGCGTTTTGACCTGAATGATTTCAAGGTGCAGTTGACACAGATGCAGAGTATGGGAGGACTTTCGGGATTTCTCGGAAAAATGCCGGCGCAGTTTCAACAGGCAGCGCAACATGCCAATATGGATCAGGCCAACCGGCACGTCCGCCGCATGGAAGGTATTATCAATTCCATGACACCAGCAGAGCGGAGAAGACCCGACATCATCAAGGCGGCAAGAAAAAGGCGTATTGCTGCGGGAGCCGGTGTGCAGGTGCAGGAGGTAAACCGGATGCTTTCCCAGTATGAACAGATGCAGTCCATGATGAAAAAAATGAAAAGTGGCGGCATGATGAAAATGATGAGAAGTATGAAGGGCATGATGCCGGGTATGTAGTGACCATTTCCCAGAGGGATTGATGGTTTTTTTCGTGTAAAAAATAAAAAAATCTTCTATTTTTAAATTTTTTGATGAGAATGGTGAATTTATCACTGAACAAATATTAAAAGAAATAGAATATATAGCTAATAATAA